>JALWPC010000034.1 GCA_026995265.1 Paracoccaceae bacterium | reverse complement strand
TCGGTCACCCGTTCATGCGCCTCGATCCGCGCCTGCGCCGCATCAAAGGGCTCGTAAAGATACCGCGACCCCCCGACCTTGCGCTCACCCATTGCTTGGCAGCCCCAGCATCGCCCGCTTTTCCGCATCGGTCAGGAAGCTGGCATTGGCCACCCGCCGCCACTGAGATTCCCGCTCGATGCTCAGCGCCGGCACCGAGTCAAGGTCCGCCTTCAAGCTCAGCACCTCGCCAAAATAATCCGAAAGCCAATTCCCCAGCGCCCCGCAAACCTTGCCCACCAATGGCAAGACCGTCTGCCGATAAAACGCCCTGTTTGCCTCGGCATAATTCGCATAAGCCAGATCCCCCGGCAGCCCCAATAGCATCGGCGGCACCCCAAACGCCAAAGCAATCTCCCGCGCCGCGCTCTCCTTGGTTTTCTGGAACTCCATATCCGAGGGGCTGAACCCCATCGGCTTCCAGTCCAAACCGCCCTCAAGCAGCATCGGCCTACCAGCGTTCCGCGCCCCCTGATGATGGCTCTCCATCTCGCTCACCAAGCGCTCATACTGGTCCTCCGCCATGCTCCCCATGCCATCCGCACCCTTATAAACAATCGCGCCCGATGGCCGCGCCGCATTGTCCAACAGCGCCTTACTCCAGGCACTTGCCGCGTTATGCACATCCAGCGCCTTCTGCGCCGCCGCCATCGGCGAAAGCCCGTAATGGTCATCGGCGGGGTGAAACAATTTCACATGCAAAACAGGCTTCACCTCGCCCCGCATATCAAACCGATGCTTCTTCGCCCCCACCGCATATTCATAGGCCACAGGCCAGCCATCGCTCCCCGGCACCACCCGCATCCGGTCCGACCGCAGCACAAAAAGCTCTTGCGGCAGCCCCGCCTCATCCAGCCCCGCCGCCTCAAGGTAACCATCCCCTGAAAGCAACATCTGCCCAAAGAGCGCTTCCAGCAAATCCGCCCGCCCCTGCGCCCCGTTTGGCCGCGCCATAAGCCCAAGCATGGGATGCGTCTCATAGCGCCGCGTCCCGTCACTCAGCACCAGCCCCACAGCGGCCGCCGCCTCCGCAATCATCTTCACACAGCGAAACCCCACGGGGTTCCCCACAAACCCGTTCCGCGTCAAGCTCACGGTGTCCTGCCCCGACCAGGCCACCCGCCCCGCGCCCTGAAAAGCCACAACCCCGGCCGCCGCGCTAGACTTCTGCTCCTCCACGCTCTTGGACGCCTTAAAAATCTGCAAAACCATAAAGTTATGCCCCCATCTTATTGCAAAAAAACACCGCCAAACTGACCTCACTAAACTAGTTTAGTGAGGTCAATCCACCGCCCGATCGTAGGGCGGGCTTCAGCCCGCCAAAACCGCCAAAAACCGTCATAACCCCCGCACACGCGGCGCCCTAAACGCCCCCGCCGGGTCAATCATCAAATCCGTAATCGCCCACACCAGGGCGTCCACGCGGTCCGGGCTGCCCGCGCCCTTGAAACCTTCTCCGGTCATCAGGCACATCTGGTCCTCAAGCTTTTCCAGCCCCTCCATGTGCGCCACACGGCCCTGCTCATAAAGCGCCGCCACCGGCTCCGCCCGCGCCACCTTCCCGCGAGACGCCCGCACCGCACGATAAGACACCATCGGGTCAATCTGCCGGATCAAACGCTCCACCAGCTCGCCCCCTTGGTTCACCTCCGCCACCAACCGGTCCGCCCCGAAATCCTTATAAACCGCCACGGCCCTGCTCGCCCAGGCCTGCGGCGAAGCCCCCTGCACGCTTGCATCCTTCAGCACCACCGCCCGCCAGTTGGTCGGCGGCCCCTCGGCCACCACGCCAACCACCACAATCCCGCACAGGTCCGCCGTGTTGCCCGAGGTCACCGGCGGGTCCACCGCCACCACAATCCGGCTGAAATCCTCCGCCTTGCCCGGCTTGAAATCCTCGTGCCGCCACAAAGCGCCTTCCTCGGCCGTCAAAAGCTCCCCCTCAAGCTCCTGCCGCCCCAGCCGCGTCCCCTTATACTTCGCCGTCACATACCGCAAAAACGAGGCCGCCAGATTCGCCCTATTCGCGCTCGTCGAAGCCGAGGTCTTCACCGTCGCCCCCTCCGCCAAAATCTCCTTCAGCAGCGCATTATTGCGCGGCGTTGTCGTCACCACCTGCCGGGGGTTCTCCCCCAGCCGCAGCGCAAATTGCAGCATGTCCCACGCCTCGCGCCCCTTCTTCCACTTCGCCAGCTCATCCACCCAGGCCCCGTCAAACTGCGGCCCCCGCAGCCGCTCGGGGTCAAACGCCGAATAAAGCTCCGCCACCGCCCCGTTGGGCCAAACAATCCGCTTGCGCGTCGCTTCAAAAACCGGACGCCTGTCCGGCGGGCTACAGGCCAAAATCCCGCTTTCCCCAAAAACCATAACCTCACGACATTGCTCAATCGTCTCCCCCATCAGCGCAATCCGGCGGCAGCGGCCCTTGTCCAACGGCCCCGCCCCCTCAACCTGTGCGCGAACCCACTCAGCCCCGGCACGGGTCTTCCCAGCGCCCCTGCCGCCCAAAATCACCCACGTCGTCCAGTCGCCTTCGGGCGGCAACTGGTGCCCCTGCAAGGCCCAGAACTCGAAGAGCCAGGGCAGAGACACCAGCGCATTTGCACTCAGCCCGTCCAGCGCCTCATTCAGCGCTTCCGGACTTAGCCCGCCTAAGTAGTCGATCACAGATTTCGCGTCTTGCCGCGTCAAGGTCGAGCGCGGTTGTCCCGCCGCCCGCTTGCTTTGCACGTTTATCAAGGGCAATCTCCATGTCAACAATCTGTTGTAAGAGTTTGAAATGTCCCTGTAATTGCGCCTTGGTGGCTGCCGTGTCCGAAGGCACGAGCCCCCCTTCAAGCCGCTCTACAAGTATCTGCAAACCCCGCGCCAGCCGTTTGTATAGAAATCTGGCATTCCGCAGGGTGTCTTTCCCGGTTTCCCCGGTCTTGGACGATTTCAATGTCATGTGTTAAGCCTTCACTGCCTCCGTATGGGGGCAGAAATGAAAAAAGCGGCCCACCTTTCGGTGCCCCGCTCGCCCATTTCTTCCAGCTTGCCAAGAGTTATACACAACACCGTTCGCAAAGTCAAGCTTTTTGCACGTCATAGGTGCGCGCGCTGCGCAACACCTCGCGTTAACCTTTTTCTAAACCCTTGGAAACACGCCTAATTTCCGGCCGCCCGCCATTTGGCCACGTTCCGGTTATGCTCTTCCAGCGTCGCGGCAAACGCATGTCCCCCTGAGCCATTGGCAACGAAATACAAGAAATCCGTCGGCTCGGGATTCGCCGCCGCCTCAATCGCCGCCTTGCCGGGATTGGCAATCGGCGTCGGCGGCAGGCCCTTGATCACATAGGTATTATAGGGCGTATCGGCCTGCAGCTCGCTCACCCGCAGCCCCCGCCCCAGAATCTCTTTGCCCTTGGTGATGCCGTAAATCACCGCAGGGTCTGTTTGCAGCCGAATCCCCCGCCGCAGCCGGTTCACAAACACGCCTGCCACCAGCCCGCGCTCTTCCGCGACCCCGGTTTCCTTCTCCACAATAGAGGCCAGCGTCAGCAATTCCTCGGGGGTTTCAATCGGCAGGTCGGTGGCCCGCACCGCCCAGGCCGCCGCCAGCCGCTCTTCCTGCCTGGCCACCATTTGCGCCAGCAGGCCCGCACGGTCGGCCCCAGCCACCACCGCATAGCTATCCGGTGCCAGCATCCCCTCGGGGGGCAGATCCCCTACGTCACCGCTCAAGAAATCCGCCTGCTTCAGCGCCTCCGCCACCTGCCACACCGTGGTGCCCTCGGCCATCTGCACCCGATATTCCGTCGCGCTGTCGGCCCTCAACCGACTGTATTCGCTCGGTAATTCCCCATCGCCCAGCACATGGGCCGCCCGCGTCACCATGCGCCCGGTCTCGGGGTCTGTCTCGCGCATCTGCATATCACTGCGCGTCACGCCCACCCGCAGCACAATCTCCGCGCCGCAGGTTGCCGCCCCGCTCGTCGTCAGCTCATCGGTAATATCCGCCATCGAAGCGCCCTGGCGCAGCAAAAACGTCCCCGCCTTCAAATCCCCCGATTTCCCGCTGTTGCGCACGCCAATCCGGAACACCCAAGGCGTCTTGATCGCCCCGATCTCCGCCAGCCCCTCGCTCACTTTCCTGAAATTCGACCCGCTGGGCACCTTAAAACACGTTGCCCGCGCCAGCGGCCCCGGCGCGTTAAACTGCGCCTTGCCCCAACCCAGAACCGCGCCAGCCACCGCCAGCCCGACAATCAGTAACAAAATGGCATTTGCCGCCAGAGCCTTGCGCATTTAACTGTCCAACGCCTTGAAAACAATAGAAGCATTGGTGCCGCCAAAGCCAAACGAGTTGCTTAGCGCCACATTAATCTTGCGTTTCACCGCCGTGTTGGGCGCAAGGTCCAGCTTGCTTTCCACCGGGTTATCCAGGTTGATCGTCGGCGGGGCCACCTGATCCCGAATCGCCAGTATAGAGAAGATCGCCTCTACCGCGCCCGCTGCCCCCAGCAGGTGCCCGATGGAGGATTTGGTGGAAGACATCGTCGCCCCGCTATCTGCGCCCAACAGCCGCTCCACCGCCGCCAGCTCGATCACATCCGCCATGGTCGACGTCCCGTGTGCATTCACATAATCCACCTCGGAAGGGGCCACGCCGGCCCGCTCCAGCGCCGCCTTCATGGCGCGGTATCCACCGTCGCCATCTTCCGACGGGGCGGTAATATGGTATGCATCGCCCGAAAGCCCATAGCCCACCACCTCGGCATAAATCTTTGCGCCACGGGCGCGCGCATGTTCCAGCTCTTCCAGAATAACGATCCCCGCGCCCTCGCCCATCACAAAGCCGTCCCGGTCCTGATCATAGGGGCGCGAGGCCTTTTCCGGCTCATCCCCCCGCTTGGTCGACAGCGCCTTGGCCGCATTAAAGCCCGCAATCCCGATGCCGCAAATCGCCGCCTCGGCCCCGCCAGCCACCATCACATCGGCATCACCCAGCATGATCAGCCGCGCCGCATCGCCAATCGCGTGCGCACCGGTTGAACAGGCCGTCACCACCGCATGATTCGGCCCCTTGAAGCCGTAACGGATGGAAACCTGCCCCGAGCACAGGTTGATCAGCGAGCCGGGGATGAAAAACGGCGACACCCGCCGTGGCCCCTTTTCATCCATCATCAGCACGGTTTTTTCGATCAACTGCAAGCCGCCAATGCCCGAGCCGATCATGACGCCGGTGCGCTCACGGCTTTCCTCGTCCTCGGGCTGCCAACCGGCATCCTCCACCGCCTGTTGCGCCGCCGCCATGGCAAACATAATAAACGTGTCCACCTTGCGCTGCTCTTTGGGCGCCATATAGGTGTCAGGGTTAAACGTGCCTTCGGAACCATCGCCAAACGGCACTTCGCAAGCATAGGTGGTCTTGTGCCCCTCGGTGTCAAACCGCGTAATCGGCCCCGCGCCGGATTGCCCGGCAAGCAGGCGCTTCCAGCTTTCTTCCACCCCGTCGGCCAAAGGGGTTACCAACCCCAGCCCCGTGACCACAACTCGCCGCATATGCTCGCCCTCGCTTAACAATTTCCGCCGTTTTACCCCAAGCCAAAGCCCGGTGGCAAGGCCTACTGCATCTGTATCTGCGCCCGTTCGAAGGTCACTTCCTGAATGTCGCCATCGTCATACATCATCATCAGGGAAACCGAATGGACAGAGCCCACCGGAAAGGTCATATAGGGTGGATATTTCACCGGGTCCATTGCGCCCGGAGAAGCGGTGCCCTCATGGCAGGGCTCCATCGGCAAAGGCTGGCTCGGCACCTCGCCATTTATACCGTAAAACACCTCCTCCAGCCCGCAGCGGAAGGTCACCAACTGGGTAAAATACAACAAATCATGGCCATCATAGACGCGCACCGCCAGCCAGTTCCCTTGCGTCATCTGCAAAATCGGCTTCACTTCCGCCGCTGTCATAACCTGCGCCTGCGCCGTGCTGCCCAGCCCCATGGCCAAAACCGCCGCACCCCAAAGAGCCTTTGCTTTCATCATCCGATCTCCCAATAAAAAACGGCATCCAGCCGTGCCGGATGCCGTTTTAACATAGCTGAACCCAAAAATCAGGTGTTTTTGGTGATGTAGCTCACTGCGTCGCCAAAAGTCTGGATAGTCTCGGCCGCGTCGTCCGGAATCTCGATGCCGAACTCTTCTTCAAAAGCCATAACCAGCTCGACCGTATCAAGGCTGTCCGCGCCCAGATCGTCGATGAAGGACGCACCTTCAACAACTTTGTCTTCTTCCACGCTCAGGTGCTCGACAACGATTTTTTTCAGGCGATCTGCAATGTCGCTCATGGTTTCATCCTTATGCAAAAGAGCGGTATCCGCTCGGTTATTCGGTGTCCTCGGCAAAGTGCCAAATCTTCCATTAGAAAAACAAAATCCGCCCGCAAGGCAGCGCCTCCGGTCAATCCTGATGGGGGCTATAGCATACTCTGACAAGTTGGCAAGTATTTTTCGGTTTTCAAGCGTTAACAGTCTAAAAATCCGCTTTCCTGGCAAGTAACCGCCATCTCTTCGGCATGCGCAATCTCTTCTGGAGTTAAAAAAGACTGTAGATTGACCCGCTGCATCCAGCTCGTGGCGCCATCTGCAAACCGATACCACATATAGGCGCGTTGCAAATCAGCCTCGCCATTATCCGGGTGCTCTGCAAGGGCGGCGAGGTCGGAAAACCCGTCAACCATGCCCTTCCTGACCGCTTCCAGCAACCACTCTTGCGCTATACGGTCATCGCGATCCACCCCCTGGCCCTGCGCATACATTTGCCCGATTTTCAGTTCGGCTTCCGCCAGCCCCTGCTCGGCGGCTTGCCGATACCAATAGGCGGCCAGGGCGAGGTCTACCTTGGTGCCTTCGCCGTTTTCATAAGCCTGCGCAGTATAATACTGTGCCGTGTCCACTTCGTTATCCGCCGAAAGCTCCAGCCAGTAAAGCGCCGCCTCAAGGTCTTTTTCCACCCCGCGCCCCTCGCGATAGGCCAGCCCCAGATTGTTTTGCGCAATCGGTTCATCAAGCTTCGCGGCCTTCATGTAAAAGTAGAATGCGCGTTGATAATCCACATCTACGCCCAGCCCCGCCTCGTAAGCATAGCCAAGATTGGTGATCGAGTTTGGCCACAGCATGTTCAGCCCGCGCAGGTCCAACGCCATGGCGCGGCGATAGTTATAGGGAATGCCGTCTCCCGACCAGTACATGTAAGCGAGGTTTGAAATCGCCCAGCGGTGACCTCTGTCGGCGGCGCGTTTATACCAATACACGGCTTCCTGTTTGTCCTGCACAACCCCCTGGCCGGAATCATAGTCGTAGCCAAGCTGGAATTGGGCATAAAGGCTGCCAAGCGTGGCCGAGCGCCGGTGGAGTTCAAAAGCCGCAGCATCGTCCTGTTTAACCCCGAGGCCGGCATTATAGTTATAGGCCAGTTCATCCAGCGCCCGCGTGTCGTCCGTTGCGGCCAGACGCCACCAAATCCGGTTGGCTTCGGCATACCGTCCGTCATCGGCCAGCTTGCGGGCATCGGCATGGGTCTGGGCACAGGCGGTTTGTGAAAACAGGCATAGGGCAGCGGCCAAAACCGCGAGCACAAACCCGGTTTTCCACCTTTTGCCACCCAAGCAGGTTCCTGTGTTCAACCTCGATCCACCCCCCCTAAAACATCGCCATGCCACCGTTAACATGCAGCGTTTGCCCCGTCACATAGCCCGCCTCGTCACTGGCTAAATAAAGCGCCGCCGCCGCAATCTCCTCGGCTGTCCCCATCCGCCCCATGGGCACACCCGCCAACAGGCCCGCTTTTTGCTCGTCGGTGAGCACATCCGTCATCGCCGTGGTGATAAACCCGGGCGCAATCGCGTTCACCGTAATCCCGCGGCTCGCCACTTCCTGCGCCACCGATTTTCCCATGCCGATCACCCCCGCCTTGGAGGCCGCATAATTGGCCTGCCCAGGGTTGCCTGTCACGCCGACAATCGAGGAAATATTGATAATCCGCCCCGCCCGCGCCTTCATCATCGGCCGCATTACTGCGCGCATCAGCATCATCGTCGAGGTCAGATTGATCTCCAAAACCGTGTCCCATTCCTCGTCCTTCAGGCGCATGAAGATGTTGTCTTTGGTCACCCCGGCGTTGTTCACCAGAATATCCAAGCGCCCCATGGCGTCTATCGCCGCCTTGGGCAGGGCTTTCACCGCCTCGCGGTCGCTCAGGTTACACGGCACCACATGCGCCCGTTGGCCCAGCTCGGTGGCCAGCGCGTTGAGCGGGTCTACCCGCGTGCCCGACAGCGCCACCGTCGCGCCCGCCCCGTGCAAAGCCCGGGCAATCGCCCCGCCAATGCCGCCAGAAGCCCCGGTTACCAGCGCCGTTTTCCCAGTCAAATCAAACATTTATTCTCTCCTGTAGGGTGGGCGCTCGCACCCACCATTGCGCGCGGTCCTCCGCGCCTTTACCCCAAAACCCTGGCCATGTCCTCCGGCGTGCCCACATTGCCCACCGCAATGCTCCGGTCAATCCGCCGCACCATGCCAGAGAGCGCCTTGCCCGCGCCGATCTCCAGCACCTCGGTCACCCCGTGCGCAGCCATGAACAGCACCGATTCCCGCCAGCGCACCGAACCGGTGACCTGATCCACCAGCAGGTTGCGGATGATCATTGGCGTGTGGACATCGGCAGCACTCACATTGGCCACCAGCGGCACCCTGGGGGCGGCAATATCCACATGGCTCAGCGCTTCGGCCATAGCTTCGGCGGCGGGCTGCATCAGGGGGCAGTGAAAGGGCGCGCTCACCGGCAGCATCACCGCCCGCTTCGCGCCGGCCTCTTTGGCCAGGGCTGCCGCCCGCTCCACGGCGGCCTTATGTCCGGAAA
>JALWPC010000033.1 GCA_026995265.1 Paracoccaceae bacterium | reverse complement strand
GAGCAACGGGGCTATCGGGCGCTGGCCGATGGCATGGTGGCGCTGGCCTCGGGCGAGGGGGCTGTGGCCGTGGCCAAGGCCGCCAAGGCCGAAAAGCTGCTGGCCAAGCCGGAACTTACGCGGCTGATTTCAGCACAAGCCGCTGAAATGGCGGGCGACCGTGCGCAAGCCATAGAGATTTATAAGGAGTTGCTCGGCCACGACCGCACCCGCTTCGTGGGGGTGCGCGGGCTGATGAAGGCCAAGCTCGCCGAGGGCGACAATGAGACCGCGCTGAAGCTGGCCGAAAAGGCCTTTGCCCTGAAGCCGCGCCACGGGGAGACGCTGGACACGCTGTTTGCGCTCCAGTCCCAAGCCCAAGACTGGGAGGGGGCCCGCAAAACCATCCTTGCCAAATCCCGCGCCAAGCTGATGCCCAAGGATGTGGCCACCCGCCGCGATGCGGTGCTCTCGGTGGCCGATGCCATGGCCGCCCATGAGGCAGGCGATGCCGCCAAGGCCCGCGAAGCCGCGCTGTTTGCCAATCGCAATGCTCCGGCGCTGGTGCCCGCTGCGGTGCTTGCGGCGCAGGTGTATATCTCTGAAAATGCGCCCAAGAACGCGGTGCGCGTGCTCAAAAAGGCCTGGGCGGCCAACCCCCACCCCGACCTTGCCGCCGCCTTTGCCGGTATCGCGCCCGACGAGACCCCCGAAGCCCGCCTGACCCGCTTTCAACCGCTTCTGAAGCTGCGCCCCGACCACCCCGAAACCGCGCTGCTGGAAACCGAACTTCATCTCGCTGCCGAGGATTTTCCCGCCGCCCGCCGCGCGCTGGGCGACCTGCCCGAAACCGCCCCCACCGGCCGCGCGCTGGCCCTGATGGCCGCCATTGCCCAGGGAGAGGGCGCACCGGAAGAGGTGGTGCGCTCCTGGCTGGCCCGTGCCGTCAGCGCCCCGCGGGGCGAGGCCTGGGTTTGCTCGGCCTGCCATTCGGTGCACGCCAAATGGGCCCCCGTATGCAGCAATTGCGAGGGGTTTGACACCCTGAGCTGGGAACTGCCCGCACAAAGCGCCCCGCAAGGCCTGTCAGATGCCATGCTGCCCCTCATCGCCCGCCCCGGGCCGGAGGAGATCGAAGAGTCCCCTCCGGGGCCTGTGGACACACCCGGGCCAGCCCCCGAAGACCCGTAGCGCGGGCCGAAGGCGGTTGTGCTTGCACAACCTGCGCCAACGAGGTGGCCCGCAGGGTCGCCGAGGCGGCGCACCTGCGGCGATTTTGCCCGGATCAACACTGGCAATTCTGTTCTGACCGGCATATCTAAAAACAATCCACCTTGGGGAAGGATGACCCATGAACCGTATTGCCTTAACGGCTATCGTCGCTGTAATTCTGGCCGGAATCGGTGCCGGTGCCTACTATAAACTCAGCACTCCGTCCGATATTTTCCAGCAATGCCGCACGAGCAGCACGATCGCCGACATTGGCGGGCCGTTCGAACTGGTGGACCAGAACGGCAATACCGTGACCGACAAAGACGTGATCGACGGGCTGACGCTGGTTTACTTTGGCTACACCTATTGCCCCGATGTCTGCCCGCTGGACACGGCCCGCAATGCGGCGGCGGTGAGCTTGCTGGAAAAACAGGGCGTCATGGTGAAACCGGTGTTTATCACCATTGATCCGGCACGGGATACGCCCGAAGTGGTGGGGGATTTTGTCAGCTATATCCACCCGCGCATGGTCGGGCTGACGGGCAGCGAAGCGCAGGTAAAGGCGGCGGCCAAGGCCTATCAGGTTTATTATGCCAAACAGATGGACCCGGAGGATCCGGAATTTTACCTGATGGAGCACATGACCAACACCTACCTGATGCACCCGAAATACGGCTTTTTGCAGTTCTTTGATCGCACGGTGCGCCCGGAAAGCATGGCCAAAACCGTGGCCTGCTATGCCGACGTAATCGAGAATAACTGACCGTTTTACTGTCAAGATGTTTGACGTCGGCGGAATGTCGCTCTAGTCTTGTTGAAAACAACAGGTTCAACGGGAGTTTTACTATGGCCGAACGCAAGCTGGCCGAAATCGGTGAGGATAATACCCTCCTGCTTTTGGATGATGACGAACCCTTTGTGCGCCGCCTGGCGCGGGCGATGGAAAAGCGCGGGTTCGAGGTGATCACCGCCAGCGGCGTGAACGAGGCCAAAGGCATTGTTGCCACCAGGCCCCCCGCCTATGC
>JALWPC010000032.1 GCA_026995265.1 Paracoccaceae bacterium | reverse complement strand
AGGGGGTTGGCCCTGAGGCCGGACATGCGGGAACGGTCCAGCAGGTTGGCGATCAGCGAGGTGATGAACACGGTTTTGCCCGCCCGTGAAAGGCCGGTAACGCCAATGCGCAGCACCGGTTCAAACAGCTCTTTGGCCCCGGTCTGGGTGTCGTCGATCACGCGGGCGATGCTGTCTGTAATATCGGCCAGGCCCACGGGGCGCTCCTTGCTGGATTTCTGCTGCCATCTAATATAGGTGCAGGAGGGCAAGATTTACAGGGGGATTTGCAATGCCGCGCTATGCGTTCAAAATCGAATATGACGGCGCGCCCTATTACGGTTGGCAAAAACAGGAGCAGTTGCCCACCGTGCAGGGGGTGATCAACGCCGCCTTGCGAAAATTCGAGCCCGATTGCCCGGGGGTGCAGGGGGCGGGACGCACCGACACCGGCGTGCACGCCACCGGGCAGGTTGGCCATGCGGATTTGCACAGGGAGATGGACCCCGCCCGCCTGCTGGAGGCGCTGAACTACCATATGCGCAGGCAAAGGGTGGCGATTACGGACTGCGCCCTTGCGCCGGACGGCTTTCACGCGCGGTTTTCGGCGATGGAGCGGCGCTATACCTTCCGCCTGCTCAGCCGCCGCGCCCCCCTGACATTTGACAGGGGGAACATGTGGCAGATCAAACACCACCTGGACCTTGCCGCGATGCAGGCGGCGGCGCGCCATCTGATCGGCAAGCACGATTTCACCACCTTCCGCTCCGCCTCCTGCCAGGCAAAAAGCCCTGTAAAGACACTGGATGAACTGGAAATTGAACAACGCCCGTATCGTGGCGGGGAGGAAACGCGGTTTCATCTGCGGGCGCGCAGTTTTCTGCACAATCAGGTGCGCAGCTTTGTCGGCACGCTGGAGCGGGTCGGCGCGGGGCGTTGGACGCCCGAGCAGGTGAAAGTCGCGCTGGAGGCCAGAAGCCGCGCGGCCTGCGGGCCGGTGAGCCCGCCGCAGGGGCTGTATTTGAGCGGGGTGCGGTATGAGGTAGAGGTGTTTGCGCCCCCAAGCCCATTGTAGCCCCCTCTTCCGCAAGCGAGGAAAGACTCTTTTGGCCGCCGGATGAGCGGGACCCTGCTCCGGGCGGTGTTTAACGCTGCGGTGACCTCATTTGCCTGAACGGCCTGCGTGAAACCACGCGCTAAACAGACCGACGGACGGTGATCAAGGACATCTGCACCCTCAAAACTGCCGATCGCCTGGTAAATACAATGATGTGTTTGCAATTTTGCACAAAATAGGCCAATTCCGTATGCGAAAAATACGAAACACCGAAACCCAGGGGAAACCGGACAGATGACAGGCAAGAGCAAGACTATCCGCGAACGAAAGGTTTTTCATGGCAAACGGGCGCGGTTTTTGTATGAGCTAATGGGAAAAGCTTTCAGAAAAGCCGACCACTGGCGCTTTATGAACTATGGCTATGCCTTTGATAATGCAAAAGATAATCCGGTACTGGGCCCGGAAGACGAAGCCGAACGCTATTGCGCGCAGCTTTACCATGTGGTGGCCTCGCAGGTGGATTTGGCCGGCAAGCGCCTGCTGGATGTGGGCAGCGGGCGCGGCGGCGGGGCGTCGCATATGCACCGGTATCTGGGGCTTGCCGAAACCGTGGGGATGGACCTTGCCAGCTCCGCCGTTGAACTGAGTTCGCGGATCTTTGCAGATGTGGAGGGCTTGCGCTATCAGCAGGGCGACTCCATGGATATGCCTTTCGAGGACGCCAGCTTTGACGCGGTGACCAATGTGGAAAGCTCCCATTGCTACCCGGATTTAGGGAAGTTTTTGAGCGAGGTTCACCGCGTGCTCAAACCCGGTGGCAGCTTCCTTTACACCGATTTCACGCCCTCGGGGTCAGACGGGCCGGAGGAACTGTCAAAATCTCTAAAGGCGTTGGAATTGGCAGGGTTTGAAGAAGTGACCTCGACGAATATCACCCAAAACGTCGTGCGCGGGCTGGAACTGGATGAGGAACGCCGGACATCCGAAATCCGCAAGAATTTCCCCTTTGGCACACGGCGTTTTGCGCGGCTATGGGCGGGCACCACGGATTCATGGATTTATGAAGACTTCAAGAATGGCCGCCGTGAATATGTTATGTTCCATGCCAAGCGGCCTTTGGCTGCGGAATAACGCCCCTGCAATATCCTTTTAGGTGTGTTGTAAAGCCGTTTGAAGCTCGGGGATTAT
>JALWPC010000031.1 GCA_026995265.1 Paracoccaceae bacterium | reverse complement strand
ACAATAGCCCCGAGCCCGGCGTCGCGCACCGAATCAATCGCGGTGCTTACAATGTCGTTTACGGTTTCACGCGCCGTTACCCGCTCCCCGGCCATAGAGCGGCCCAGACGGGTGGCGCTATGCTGGATCTGGGTGAGCAAAAATTGCCGCGCGGCGGCTTCGCCCAGCGCACGGGTTGTTGTGGCCGCCGTCGCCGCCGCCCCCGAGGCGGCCCCTGCCGACAGGATTGTGGCACAGACCGACAGGGTCAAAAACGAAGTATCTCGGGTGATTTCCAAAATCCGCACCGTGGCGTTGGCCCCGTCGATCATCCGTGACCTATAGGTTTGCATTGCCCGCACAAAACGGCCCTGGTCGCGCACAAAACGCGGCAAACGGTCAAAAAACCGCGCCAATGTGTTGGGGCGCAACAGCCGCTCAAGCTGTCGTTGCTGACGGCGCAAGCGGTTCGCCCAACTGGCGTCCGGCAAATGCGCGCTGCCCAGAACTTCCATGGTCAGCACAAAAATGTTGATCGCATGGCACCGGTTGTGCTGCTCCCAGATATGGTAATAGCTTGAAAACATCGAGTCAGGCCCGCCGACACGGTTCCAGACCTGTATCCGCGTTTGTCGCACCAGCCTGTCCATAATCCGCCGCACGTCTTCATCGTTCAAAATAACAGTCTGGCCGTTGATCTCCAGTATATAAGGCATTCTGCCCTCCAAAATTGTAGCATAAAAAAAATAATATAATGCTACCAATATAGGCTTCAGGGCGAAAATTTCAAATTTTGGCAATTCCCCAGAGCTGCAAGCGCGCGGACGCTGGGCGTGGATTACGGGGAAGACACCGCACACATAGATGCGCTTCAGACCCGCGGTTTGGGCCCGTCGGCTTGTGCTAATGGCCTCCAATAATGCTTGGCGCCGCGTTCAATTCCTCCACATCAAACCCCGCAATGCGCTTATAGGCCCTGGCCATCTCCAGCCGCTCCGCTTCGCTCAGCACCTCGTCAATATGGGTAAATGCGCCCCCGGTGCGCTCTTCCACCACCTGCATCACCTGGTCCGGCCCGTTGCCCCGGTTGGCCAGCACCACCGCGTTGCATTTCGGGCGGCGCTCGGCATCGTAAGCGCTCAGCGCCGCCGCGCGCACCCCGTGCTCCACAAAGCAGCGCCCCAGCACCCGCGCATCCAGTATCGCCTGCGTCGCGCCGTTGCTGCCGATGGGATACATCGCATGGGCCGCATCGCCCAAGAGCGTCGCCCGCCCGAAGCTCCAGCGCGGCAGCGGGTCGCGGTCGATCATCGGGAATTCATAGACCTTGTCCGCCGCTCTGATCAGCGCCGGAATGTCGAGCCAGTCAAAGCCCCAGCTTTCAAACGCGGGCAGGAAATCCGCCAGCTTGCCCTGCCGGTTATAGTCCTCGCGGTTCCACTTGGAGTCCGGCGGGAACCAAAGCTCGGCAATCCAGTTGATGGTGGCCTTGCCGCCCTCATCCGGCGCGCTAATCGGATAGGTCACAAATTTTTGCCGCGCGTGCCCCGCCATGGCCATGGTCGCCCCGCTCAGGAACGGCACCGCCCGCGTGGTGCCGCGCCACAGCACCGCCCCCGCCCAGACCGGCGCGCCCTCCTCGGGGTAGAACCCCGCCCGAATTTTCGAGTGCAGCCCGTCGGCCCCGATCAGCACCGCGCCGCGCTCTTCAGTCGTCACCCCGCCACGATCCACCCGCACGGCCACCCCGTCCGCCACCTCACTATAGCCGACCACCGAAGCCCCCGTTTCCACCACATCCCCGAGCCGCGCCCGCACCGCCTCCAGCAGCATCATCTGCAACGCGCCGCGATGGATGGAATATTGCGGCCACTTATACCCCGCCCAGAGGCCCCGCGCCTCGGCATGAATAGGCAGCCCCTTCTTGGAGAAATATGCCACCTCCTTGGTGCGCACCCCGATCGCCTCGATCTCCGCTTCCAGCCCCAGTTCGAAAATCTCCCGCACCGCGTGGGGCTGCAAATTGATCCCCACCCCCAGCGGTGTAATCTCCCGCACCTGCTCATACACCTTCACCGGAATGCCCAGCTCATGGCAGGTCAACGCTGCCGTCAGGCCGCCAATCCCAGCCCCTGAAATGATAACCGTCATGGCATTCCCCTTCCGAATTTTGTATGCACGGATGTCCGACACATGTCCGACAGAAATCATACGGAAGTCACAGCGTGAAAAACACCCCGAATTTCGA
>JALWPC010000030.1 GCA_026995265.1 Paracoccaceae bacterium | reverse complement strand
CACCCGCCCGCTATCCTGACGGTCCACCCCGGCGGCAATCCGCAAGGTGGTGGATTTCCCGCAGCCCGACGGCCCCAGCAGGCAGGTCACCTGCCCCGGCATCAGGGCAAGCGAAAGGTCATCCACCACCGTCACCCCGTCAAAAGCGCGGGTAATGTTTTGCAATTCAAGCTTGGGCGTCACAGGCATTCCCCTAAGGTATCCCCCCAGATACCAAGCCCGCCGCCCGCCCGCAATAGCCGACTGCGCCGCATCCCGCAGGGTGCCGTGCTCTGCACGCACCTTTCGCCGATTGGCGGGCTGAAGCCCGCCCTACATTCCGTTCAAACCGTAGGGCGGGCTTCAGCCCGCCACTACTTCCGCCCCCCTAACAACACCCGCCGCTGCTGCTGCTCCCATCAAACGGCAACCCGCCGCCACAGCCCGCAAATATCCCGCGATGCTCCGAAAAATCCCCGCTAAACGCGAAATACGGCGCAAAGCGGCTCTCGGCGAGCATCCGGTAAGTGTTCCCGCACACCGCCACCTCTTCCCCGGCCGCAAACACATGGTCCTTGTCCAGCACAAATGCCGCCCCACCATTGGGCATCGTCTCTTTATAGGCCACGCTCAGCCCGTAATCCTCGCAGGCCGGTTCCAGATCGAGCTTGAACAGCCGATAGGTCGCCGAATAAAACCCGATCCCGCCGAGCTTGGCCTCAATCTCGGGGTTTTCAATCGTCAAAACCCTGTCCTCCACCAGCCGCGGGTCCGCAAACCCCGCTTCCTTGGCTATGTTCAGGAAATCATTCCAGTAAAGCGCGCCGCTCAGGCATTCCCCATAAAGCACAGGGTCATCCAGCAGCGCGCGGGGCACCCGCCGATCCGCATACACATCCGAGAAATAAAGCTCCCCGCCCGGTTTCAGCAGCCGGAACGCTTCCCGCAGCACCGCGGGCTTATCGGGTGACAGGTTGATCACGCAATTGGACACGATAATGTCAAAGCTCCCGTCTTCCAGCCCCAGCTCCCCGAGCCGCTCGATATAGCCCTTCTTGAAGCTGGTATTCGGCGCGCCGTAGCCAAAGGCCGCCGCGTGGAAATCCTCATGCCGCCGCGCCACCGCGAGCTGCTCTTCTGTCATATCCACGCCAACCACCGACCCCGTTTCGCCCACCAGCCCCGCCAGCGCATACACATCCCGCCCCGAGCCACAGCCAAGGTCCAGCACCGAAGCGCCGTCCAGCGCCATCGGGGCCACCAGCCCGCAGCCGTAATATTTTTCCGTCACCTCGGGGTGGATCTTCGCCAGCACCGCTTTCAGATACTCCGGCACATCGTCAGGGGTGCAGCAGGCATTGGTCTGCAAATCCTCCGACCCTTGCAGCACCTTGCCGTAATAGTCTTTTACATCATCATGTTTCATCTCTGGTCTTTCTGCAATGCGCGTCCCTCCCCCGCTTGCGGGGGTGGAGGCGGGATTAGAAAATGATCCGGGGGATCATTTTCCCCGCCGACGTTGGTGGGGGCCTCGGGGCCGCAAGACGCGACCTTAGCCATCCCTCTTCCTATACCCCATCTGCCAACAGATAAAACCGGCTCACCCCCGTTGCGCCCTCAAAATCCCGTGACCGGCGGCGGGTCAAAGCGTTGCATTCACCGCGCCCCCGTCGAGCAATATGTTCTGCCCGACGATATACCCCGCCTTGTCCGAGCACAAAAACGCGCACATGGCGCCAAATTCTTCCGCCGTGCCATAGCGCCCGGCCGGAATGGTGGCCGCCCGCCGCGCCTGCGCCTCGTCTATGGAAATCCCCTCGGCCGCGGCCACCCCCTGATCAAGGCTCACCGCGCGCTCGGTCGCGTGTATCCCCGGCAGCAGGTTGTTGATCGTCACCCCGTGGCGCGCCACCTGCCGGCTCGTCCCCGCCACATAGCCCGTCAGCCCCGCGCGGGCGCTGTTGGACAGCCCCAGCACCGCAATCGGCGCTTTCACCGATTGCGAGGTGATATTCACCACCCGCCCCCAGCCCTGCGCCATCATCGCGGGCAGCGTGGCCTTCATCATCGCAATCGGGGCCAGCATATTGGCATCCAGCGCCCTGATGAAATCTTCCCGCTCCCAGTCATGCCACATGCCCGGCGGCGGCCCGCCCGCATTGTTCACCAGAATATCAGGCGCGGGCATCGCCGCCAGCACCTTGGCCCGCCCCGCCTCCGTGGTAATATCCGCCGCAACGGGTGTAACGCGCACCCCGTAA
>JALWPC010000029.1 GCA_026995265.1 Paracoccaceae bacterium | reverse complement strand
CCCCCCTGCCAACCAACGCACCCGGCTCTCCCCCTTCCAGCCGCATCCCTTGCCGATCCCATCGGCAAAACAAACCGCCCGCCAGGAAAAAATTCACCTCCCGCCGCCGCCCTTTCTGGCCAAGCGCCAAAAACCCCGTTAAGACTAGGGAAAACACCGAGGACAATATGCGCCACAAAATAACCCCGCAGCCGGGCATCCTGAATATCGCACCCTACGTGGCAGGCAAAAGCACCGCCAAGGGCGGCAACCGGGTGACCAAGCTGTCCAGCAACGAAAACCCGCTTGGCCCCAGCCCCCTGGCCCGCGCCGCCTTTATCGAGGCCGCGGGCGCGCTGGAGACCTACCCGAGTTCCGACCACGCCGCCCTGCGCGCGGCCATTGCCAAGGTGCACGGGCTGGACGCTGAGCGCATCATCTGCGGGGCTGGCTCTGACGAAATCATCTCCTTTCTCTGCACCACCTATGCGGGCGTTGGGGATGAGGTGCTCTACAGCCAATACGGTTTTGCCATGTATCCGATTTCGGCCATGGCGGCGGGAGCCACCCCCGTGCAGGCCCCCGAAACCGACCGCCACACGGATGTGGACGCCCTGCTTGCCGCCTGCACTGAACGCACCCGCCTTGTGTTCATCGCCAATCCCAACAACCCCACCGGCACCATGATTTCAGAGACTGAAATCGCGCGACTGGCCGAGGGCCTCCCCCCGCAAGCGCTCTTGGTGCTCGATGGCGCTTACACGGAGTTTGTCGAGGGCTTCAACGGCCATGCCGGCCTTGTCGAGGCCCGCGATAACGTGGTGATGACCCGCACCTTTTCCAAAATCTACGGCCTTGGCGGGGCGCGCATCGGCTGGGGCTATGGCCCGGCCCATGTAATCGACGCCCTCAACCGTGTGCGCGGGCCATTCAACGTATCCGCCGCCGCGTTGGCCGCTGCCGAAGCCGCGGTGCAGGATGTGGATTACACCGAAAAATGCCGCTTCGAGAACGCCAAATGGCGGGGCTGGCTCAGGGATGAACTCGCCGCCATTGGCCTGCCGAGTGACGAGAGCTTCGCCAATTTCATCGTGCCGCGCTTTGCCAGCCCCGAGGCCGCTGCCGAGGCGGATTTATACTTGCAATCCAAGGGCTTGGTGGTGCGCGCGCTCACGGGCTACGGCCTGCCCGCGCATCTGCGCATCACCATCGGCGACGAAATCGCCTGCCGTGCCGTGGCCGCCACCCTGACCGACTTCATGAAAGGGGCCCGTGCATGAACCGCTATAAACACGTCGCCCTGATCGGGCTTGGCCTGCTGGCCTCCTCCATCAGCCTGGCCATGCGCCGCGCCGACATGACCGCGCGGATCACCGGCACCGCGCGCTCGAAAGCCACCCGTGACACAGCGCTGGAGCTTGGCCTTGTGGACGCGGTTTTTGACACCGCCGCCGAAGCCGTCAAAGGCGCGGATCTGGTCATCCTCTGCGTGCCCGTGGGGGCGATGGGGGCCGTCGCCGCCGAGATTGCCCCGCACCTCAACCCGGGCTGCACCCTCACCGATGTGGGCTCGGTCAAGCGCGCGGTGGTCGCCGCCGTGGCCCAGCATGTGCCGGAAAACATTCACTTTATCCCAGCCCACCCGATGGCGGGCACCGAGAAATCCGGCCCCGCGGCGGGGTTCTCCAGCCTGTTTGACAACCGCTGGTGCCTGATCACCCCACTGCCCGAAAGCGACCCCGCAGCGGTGGAGCGGCTGGCCACATTCTGGACCGCCCTTGGTGCCAATGTCGAAGAGATGGAGATCGACCATCACGACCTCGTGGCCGCGGTCATCTCCCACACCCCGCACCTGATCGCTTATACGATGGTGGGGGTGGCCGACGGCATGAACCGCGTCGCCAAAACCGAGGTGGTCAACTACTCCGCCGCCGGTTTCCGCGATTTCACCCGCATTGCCGCCTCGGACCCGACCATGTGGCGCGACGTGTTCCTGAGCAACAAAGACGCCACGCTGGAGGTGCTGGGCCGCTTCACCGAAGAACTCCTCGCCCTGCAACGGGCCATTCGGCTGGGCGACGGCGATTTCCTGTTTGACTATTTTACCCGCACCCGCGCCATCCGGCGCAGCATTATTGACGCGGGCCAGGATACCGAAGCCCCGGATTTCGGGCGGATCAAACCGGAGAAATAATATGCGTTTCAGCCACTTAGCCCTCCTTTTGCTCGCCACATGCGGCCGCTCTGGCGCGCCGGACCTCGCGGCCTACCCAGCCGAAGAAGGCCTCACCCGCCTGTGCAACAACCCCGCCATTCTTGGCGAGACCGTCGCCCCGATCAGCAATGGTGCCTGTGGCATAGAGGCCCCCGTTGCCGTGCGCTATGTCTCGGGCGTGCGCCTCTCCACCCCCGCCACGCTGAATTGCCGCACCGCCAACACGCTGGCGGATTGGGTGGCAAACGACGCCCAGAATGCGGTGAAAAAGCTCCACAGCCGGATCACCGGCCTGCGGGTGCTGGCCTCCTATGCCTGCCGCACCCGCAACAGCCGCCCCGGCGCGCGGCTTTCCGAGCACGCCTTGGGCAATGCCATAGACATCGGCGCGTTTACCCTCGCCAACGGCGTGGTGTTGAGCGTGGAAGAGGACTTCCGAAAACCCGGCAAAGAGGGCAAAGCCATTCGCGCCCTGCATGAAAGCGCCTGCGGCCCGTTCGGCACGGTTCTGGGGCCGGATTCTGACCGCTACCACTATAACCATTTTCATCTCGATACCGCCGAATACCGCTCGGGTGCCTATTGCCGGTGATGTGAAAAGCCGCGACCAACAGCGCTGATATATCTGTCGGAATTTTGTATGACATCCGTCAGACATCCGTAGGACACGCCCGCCACAAGCACCACATTCGCAGCGCGGCGCGGGCGCGCCCTCGTCAAGCCGTGCAATGGTTGACGCGCCGCCCCGCCGAGCCGAAGGCGAGGCGCGGTTCCGGTGCTTCAGCACCGGAAAGGGTGGCGGTAAACGACTAAAATCCGACGGGCTATTTCCGTTCATCTTTCGGCGACTCCATCACAACATAGGATGTGATCGAATTCACATGCTTTACCGTCCCCAGAATATCGGTGTGAAACGCCTTATAGGCCGCCAAATCCGCCACCTCGACCCGTAGCAAATACTCGAAAGCCCCTGCCACATTGTGGCACTCACGCACCTGCGGGGCCGCCTCCATAGCGCGTTCAAACGCCTCCTGTGCGCTTTTCGTGTGCTCCAACAGCCCGACCGCCACATAAGTCACAAACCCCGCGCCGGTCTTATCGCGGTCAATAACCGCGCGATAACCGGTAATCACCCCGCTGCGCTCCAGCTCCTGCACCCGCCGCAAACAGGCCGAAGGCGATAGCGCCACCCGCTGGGCAAGCTCCAGATTGCTGATTCGACCATTGCGCTCCAACTCACGCAATATCTGGCGGTTTTTTTCATCTATTTCCATCACTAATTGCTCTATATTCATATATCTAACCATATTTGACCAGTCATTGCGAATAATCAACCCTAATATTGCGCTGACCACAAAAGGACACACCCCATGACATTCACCCTCATCACCGCCCTGTTCGGCTTTGCCCTGATCAGCTCGATCACCCCGGGGCCAAACAACCTGATGCTCCTCGCCTCGGGCGCGAATTTCGGCCTAAGGCGCACCCTGCCCCATATCTTCGGAGTCACCATCGGGCACAGCTTCATGGTGGCCATGGTCGGGCTTGGCCTGATGCAGGTTTTCACCGCCTTCCCCATGGCCTACACGGTTCTGAAATTCGCGAGCGTCGCCTATCTGCTGTATCTGGCTTCCAAAATCGCCACCAACACTGCACCACCCAAGGCCAGCATAAGAAACACCGGAACGCCACTCACCTTTTTGCAGGCCGCGGGGTTTCAATGGGTCAATCCCAAGGCATGGACAATGGCACTCACCGCCATCTCCGTCTATGCCCCGCCCAACCCGGACCTACGGACAGTTTTAACGGTGGCGGCGGTCTTTGCTTTCACCAACCTGCCCTCGATCAGCAGTTGGGCCCTGCTCGGGCGCGAAATGAGCCGGTTTTTGCATACGCCAAAAAGGTTGCGAATATTCAACATTACGGCGGCGGTGCTGCTGGTGGGGTCCTTGTTTCCGATTGTCCGGTAATGGCCCCAGTGCCAGTTTTGCACTGGCTTTCCCCAACGTCAAAATAGACAGCGCGCCTTTTGAGCCAGGCCCCGCCGCCCCCGCCACAGGTGCAACAGTTGCAGCGCGGCGCGGGTGCAATCTCGCCAAACAATGCAATAGCTGACGCGCCGCCCCGCCGAGCCGAAGGCGAGGCGTGGTTCCGGTGCTTTAGCACCGGAAAAGCAGCGGCATCCGGTGTTCTGTCCGCCCAAGCATTGCCCTGTGAGCTAAAGCATTCCAATCGGCTGATCATTACATGTCTCTGTAGACATGTCTTATTTGACATGTCTACAGAGACATGTTTGATCGCTCAAAGTATCGGCAGGTGCAAACGCCAAAACAGGGGGCACCAAACCCTCGCCCCCTCGGCTGGCCCCGAGGCGGGGCTGGTTGAAACTGGGATCAAATAAAAGGCGTCAGGCTAAATTTGACGCGTCTTATTTAGCGCGTCTTATATTACGCATCTTCAGAGACCATCAAGTGAGCCCACGAAAGAGTGTTTTCCAAGAGGTTCAGAAAGAACCCACCATAAAAAAAGCCCCGCACGATGGCGGGGCATTTTCAGTAAATTACCTAAGCTTACGTGCCGTGGCGAATGAGCAGCTCGTGGCAATCTGCCACCCGCCGCGCCGCCGCTGCGCTGTGGTGCTCGGAGGCATCCTTGGCGTCTTCCTCGGCGAGGCGGTGGAACTCTTCCAGCACCTCTTTGGTGACCTCGCCCTTGGGCAGGGCCTCCTCGGCCAGCACTGAAATGCCCTCGGCGGAAATCTCGGCAAAGCCGCCAGTGACGAGGTAGTCGGTGGTTTCGCCACCAACAACCACGCTCACATAGCCCGGGCGCAGGGTGGTCACCACCGGCGCGTGCCCGGGCATGGCGACCATCTCCCCTTCGGAGCCCGGAATGCTGACGCTTTCCGCCGCCATAGAGGCAAGCTTGCGCTCGGGTGACACGAGGTCAAATTGCATTGTATCAGCCATAAACGGCCTCCTTTATGCAGCTTCCGCAGCCATTTTCTCGGCTTTGGCGATCACGTCATTGATGCCGCCAACCATGTAGAACGCGGCCTCCGGCAGGTGGTCAAACTCACCGGCCACCACGCGCTTGAAGCTGTCGATGGTTTCCTCAAGCGGCACCTGAATGCCGTCGGACCCCGTAAACACCTTCGCCACGTCGAACGGCTGGCTCAGGAAACGCTGGATTTTACGCGCGCGGGTCACGGTCATTTTGTCTTCTTCCGACAATTC
Source organism: Paracoccaceae bacterium (assembly GCA_026995265.1). Lineage (GTDB taxonomy): Bacteria > Pseudomonadota > Alphaproteobacteria > Rhodobacterales > Rhodobacteraceae > UBA3077. The sequence goes on along the minus strand of JALWPC010000029.1, from coordinate 3,641 downwards.
GTCCATGCCCAGAATGGCGATGATGTCCTGAAGCGATTTGTAGCGTTGCAGGATGCCCTGAACGTCACGCGCTACGTTGTAGTGCTCTTCGCCAACCACCATCGGGTCAAGGATGCGCGAGGTGGAGTCGAGCGGGTCCACGGCCGGATAGATACCCAGCTCCGAGATTGCACGGTCAAGCACGGTGGTTGCATCGAGGTGCGCAAACGAGGTTGCGGGCGCAGGGTCGGTCAGGTCGTCGGCCGGCACGTAAATGGCCTGCACAGAGGTGATCGAACCGGCTTTGGTGGAGGTAATCCGCTCCTGCATCGCGCCCATGTCGGTGGCGAGCGTAGGCTGGTAACCCACAGCGGAAGGGATACGGCCCAGAAGCGCCGACACCTCGGACCCCGCCTGGGTAAAGCGGAAGATGTTGTCCACAAAGAACAGCACGTCAGCACCGGTTTCGTCGCGGAACTGCTCGGCCAGCGTCAGGCCGGACAGCGCAACACGCATCCGTGCGCCCGGAGGCTCGTTCATCTGGCCATAGACCAGCGCGATTTTCGAATCCTCGAGGTTTTCGGGAACAATAACGCCGCCTTCGATCATCTCGTGGTAAAGGTCGTTGCCCTCACGGGTGCGCTCACCCACACCGGCAAACACCGACACACCGGAATGCACCTTGGCGATGTTGTTGATCAGTTCCATGATAAGAACGGTTTTGCCCACGCCCGCGCCGCCGAACAGGCCGATCTTGCCGCCCTTGGTATAGGGGGCCAGAAGGTCGATCACCTTGATACCGGTCACCAGAATCTCGGTCTCGGTGGATTGCTCGGAAAAGGCCGGAGCCTCGCCGTGGATAGAGCGGGTTTCCTTGGTCTTGATCGGGCCTTTTTCGTCCACCGCTTCGCCGACCACGTTCATGATCCGGCCCAGAGTGGCAGAGCCAACGGGCACCGAAATGGTGTCGCCGGTGTCGGTCACCTTGTCACCGCGAACCAGGCCCTCGGTGGCGTCCATCGCCACGGTGCGCACGGTGTTTTCGCCCAGATGCTGGGCCACTTCCAGCACCAGCCGGTTGCCGTTATTATCGCACTCAAGGGCGTTCAGAATGGCGGGCAGGTGGTCTTCGAACTGAACGTCGACAACCGCGCCAATCACCTGTGTAATTTTACCTACAGCTTTTTTAGCCATCAGTTTTTCTCCAGTTTAAAGCGCTTCCGCGCCCGAGATAATCTCGATCAATTCATTGGTAATCGCAGCCTGACGCGAGCGGTTGAACTCGATGGTCAGTTTGTCGATCATTTCGCCGGCATTGCGGGTGGCGTTATCCATGGCAGACATCCGCGCGCCCTGCTCCGAAGCCCCGTTTTCCAGCAGAGCAGTGAAAATCTGGGTGCTCACGGCGCGGGGCAGCAGGTCATCCAGAATTTCGTTCTCGTCCGGCTCGAATTCATACACAACCGAGCTTTCCTCGGTAGCTTCGAATTTGGCGGGGATCAGTTGCAGCGCGGTGGGGATCTGGCTTACGACCGATTCAAACCGGCTGTAAAAGATGGTCGCCACGTCAAACTCGGCCGCGTCAAACCGCTTGATCACGTCGCGGCCAATATCCGCCGCGTGGGCATAGCCAAGGCGCTTGACCCCGGACATATCCACGTGATCAATCATCATATCGCCGAATTCGCGCTTGAGCTGGTCACGGCCCTTTTTGCCGACGGTGACGATTTTCACCGTCTTGCCCGCCGCAACAAGCTCGTTGGCGTGCACCCGCGCCAGCTTGGCAATATTGCTGTTGAAGCCGCCGCAAAGGCCGCGCTCGGAGGTGGCGACGATGAGCAGGTGCACATCGTCTTTCCCCGTGCCGCGCAGCAAAAGCGGGGCGCTCTCGCTCTCGGCCGCGCCCTGGGCGAGGTTGCCCAGAACCGCGTTCATTTGCGCCGCATAGGGCCGCGCATCTTCTGCCGACTCCTGGGCGCGGCGCAGCTTGGCCGCCGCCACCATCTGCATGGCCTGGGTGATCTTGCGAGTGGATTTAACACTCTCGATCCTTGTTTTCAGGTCTTTGAGGTTCGCCATGGGCAGAACTCCTTTCCCTTAAGGCCAGATTTAGGCGAAGTCTTTTGCAAAGGCTTCGACGGCGGCTTTGATGCTGTCTTCCAGCTCACCTTTAACCTTGCGGTCATTCTCGGTGATGTCTTTCAACAGGTCGGCATGGTTGTTGCGCAGGTGCGCCAGCAGGCCGGCCTCGAAACGGCCAACGTCTTTCACGTCAACATTATCGAGGAAGCCGTGGGTGCCTGCGTAAATCACGCAAACCTGTTCGGCATTGGTCAGCGGCGCGTATTGCGGCTGTTTCAGCAGCTCGGTCAGGCGGGCACCACGGGCCAGCAGGGCCTGGGTTGCCGCATCCAGATCAGAGCCGAACTGGGCAAAGGCCGCCATCTCGCGATACTGCGCCAGCTCCAGCTTGATCGACCCCGCCACCGATTTCATCGCGTTGGTTTGCGCCGAAGAGCCCACCCGCGACACCGAAAGGCCGGTGTTCACAGCGGGGCGGATACCGGCGTTGAACAGCTCGGTTTCAAGGAAGATTTGCCCGTCGGTGATCGAAATCACGTTGGTGGGAATAAACGCAGACACGTCGCCGCCCTGGGTTTCGATGATCGGCAGCGCGGTAAGCGAGCCGGACCCGTAATCCTCATTCAGCTTCGAAGAGCGCTCCAGCAGGCGGGAGTGCAGGTAGAACACGTCGCCAGGGTAGGCTTCGCGCCCGGGTGGGCGGCGGAGCAGAAGCGACATCTGGCGATAGGCCACGGCCTGCTTGGAAAGGTCATCATAGATGATCAGCGCGTGGCGGCCATTGTCGCGGAAATGCTCGGCCATTGCGGTGGCACAGTAAGGCGCGAGGAACTGCAAGGGGGCCGGGTCAGAGGCCGTCGCCGCCACAACAATGGAATAGTCCATCGCGCCGTTTTCTTCCAGCTTGCGCACAAGCTGGGCCACGGTCGAGCGCTTTTGCCCCACCGCCACATATACGCAGTAAAGCTTCTTATACTCGTCTTCGCCAGCGGCTTCATTATAAGCCTTCTGGTTCAGCACGGCATCCAGCGCCACGGCGGATTTGCCGGTTTGGCGGTCACCAATGATCAGCTCGCGCTGGCCACGGCCAACAGGAATAAGCGCATCCACCGATTTCAGGCCGGTGGCCATAGGCTCGTGCACCGATTTCCGGGGGATAATCCCGGGGGCTTTAATATCGGCCACCGAGCGCTTCTTGGTTTTGATCGGGCCTTTGCCGTCAATCGGGTTCCCCAAGCCATCGACCACGCGGCCGAGCAGCTCGTCACCCGTTGGCACGTCCACAATGGCGTTCGTCCGCTTAACGGTGTCGCCCTCTTTAATGTCGCGGTCCGAACCAAAAATAACGATACCAACGTTATCAGTCTCAAGGTTCAGCGCCATGCCCCGGATACCCCCGGGGAATTCAACCATTTCACCGGCTTGAACATTGTCCAGCCCGTATACACGCGCAATACCGTCACCAACTGACAGCACGCGCCCCACTTCAGCGACGTCCGCCTCAGCACCAAAATTCTTGATCTGGTCCTTGAGGATCGCGGAGATTTCTGCGGCTTGGATGCCCATTATCCGACCTCTTT
>JALWPC010000028.1 GCA_026995265.1 Paracoccaceae bacterium | reverse complement strand
TCCGGCAGGGTTTGGCCCGTGGCCGGATCCACCACCACGAATTCGTCAATATCCCCGCCGATCACGATGTCATAGTGATAGAGCAGCCCTGCCGCGAAATGGGACATCACCCGCGCCCGCCGCCGGTCGCCCTTCACCACATTGGCAGGCACCTTGGGCAGGTATATCGCATTCACCCCCGCACAGCCCTCCGGCAGTTGCTGATCATGGCCATCCAGCAGGATAAACAGGTTTTTGCGGCCCAGCGCCGCGCCGTAATAGCCGACCCATTTGCGGATAAACACCGCATCGTTTCGAACCATGGTCAGGGCGCAAATCGCTTTTGTCATTCCTGTTGGCCCTCCTGTCCGGCTTCTGGGCAAATGCCATAAATGGCGCGGGGTTACAAGCTAAGGCCGCCGCCGCCGTTTGCGTGTGCCCCCTGCTGAATTGTAGCTCACATCCGGCAGTGGCGTGTTAGCCCGTAGCCCCGCAAAGGGCGCGGTGGCGTGGGGGATGTTGGTGGCGGCGACGAAATGCTCCTGAAAGGCGGGCTCGATGGCGGTTTCGACCTTTTCGATTTGCCGCACCGTGGCCTCGATCTCAGCGCGGGCGGCAAGGTTAAGCAGCGCAATCCGCGCGCCCGTGCCGGCGGCATTGCCCGCCGAGGTCACCTTTTCCACGGGGCAATCGGGGATCATCCCCAGCACCATGGCGTGCTTGGGGGAGATATGCGCCCCAAAGGCTCCGGCCAGCACCACCCGGTCCACCGCGTCCACCTTGAGCTTGTCCATCAGCAGCCGCGCGCCCGCGTAAAGGGCGGCTTTGGCCAACTGTATGGCGCGAATATCGCCGTTGGTGACGGTGATGTTCGGGCCGTCCTTGGGGGTGTGGATCACATAGGCATTGGTGCGCCCGTCAGTGATGCAGCGCGGGCTGCCCACCTGCGCCGCCGAGCCGATCAGTCCCGAGGCATCGACAATCCCCGCCATGCGCATTTCGGCAATCGCCTCGATAATGCCGGAGCCGCAAATACCGGTAATGCCGGTGGCCGCTGTTGCCTCGGCAAAGCCCGCCTCGTTGGACCACAGATCACAGCCCACCACCTTGTAAACCGGCTCCTTATCCGCGCCAATGCGGATATGCTCGATCGCCCCCGGGGCGGCGCGCTGTCCGCTGGAAATCTGCGCCCCCTCAAAGGCAGGGCCGGTGGGGGAGGAGCAGGCGAGCACGCCGTTTTTGTTGCCCAGCAGAATCTCGGCATTGGTGCCCACATCGACAATCAGCACGAGGTCATCTGATAGGTTCGGGGCTTCAGAAAGCGCTACGGCGGCAGCATCGGCCCCGACATGGCCCGCGATGCAGGGCAGGGTGTAAGCGCGCGCGGCGGGGTGCATTTCCAGCCCGACCTCATGGGCGGCAAAGCTTTGGGCGTCTGACACTGCCAGCGCGAAGGGGGCCTGGCCGAGCTCCACGGGGTTAAGGCCGAGGAACAGGTGGTGCATGATCGGGTTGGCGACCAGAACCAGCTCGAAAATATCGGCGCGGGTGATGCCCGCCTGTGCGGCAATGTCTCCGATCAGTGCGTTGATCGCCTCGCGCACCACCGCCGTCATTTCTACGTCGCCGCCCGGGTTCATCATCACGTAGGACACGCGGCTCATCAGGTCTTCGCCAAAGCGGATCTGCGGGTTCATCAGGCCCGACGAGGCCAGCACCTCGCCGGTGGTGAGGTTGCACAGGTGCGCCGCGATGGTGGTGGAGCCAAGGTCTACCGCCAGCCCGTAAAGCGGCCCTTCATGATAGCCAGGCCAGATTTCAAGAATCTGCCCGCTGGGGACGTGGTAAGCGCAGGTGACCTGCCACTTGCCCTTGCGCAGCTTGCTTTGCAGGGTTTTTAAAACCTCCAGCGAGGCTTTGGCCTCCACCCCCCATTGCGCCCGCAAAGCCGCTTGCAGGCGCTCGAAATCCCCGCTGGGTTTGTGCATGTCGGGCGCTTCCACTTCGACCAGCAGCAAACGGATGGCGGGGTCAATGGTGATGTCGCGCGCCTCGGCCCGCTTGCGGATCACCTGCTTGTGGACCTGTGATTCAGGGGGCACGTCGATGACAATATCGCCGGTTATGCGCGCCTGACAGCCCAGCCGCCGCCCCTTGGGCAAGCCGCGAATATCATCGTAGCGCTGCTCGACGCTGTTCCACTCGGAAAGGGAAGCCTCGGTGGCGGTAATCCCGAATTTAGGGAAATCTCCAAAGCCCGGGGTGATCTGGC
>JALWPC010000027.1 GCA_026995265.1 Paracoccaceae bacterium | reverse complement strand
TCGAAAATGAAGAACTCCAGCTCGGTGGCCATGATGGCGCTAAAGCCCATGGCCTCCAGCCGCGCCAGTTGCTTTTTCAGCATGGCGCGGGGGGCGTGAGGAACCGGCTGGTGATGGTGGTGGTCGAGCACGTCGCACAGCACCATGGCGGTGCCCTCCAGCCACGGCACCTTGCGCAGGGTGGAGAGGTCGGGCTTCATGATATAGTCCCCATAGCCGCTCGCCCAGTTGGTGGAGGCGTAGCCGTCGGGCGTGGCCATTTCAAGATCGGTGGCCAGCAGGTAGTTGCAGCAATGGGTTTCTTTATGGCCGCCATCCACAAAATGCGCGGCGAGGAAGCGCTTGCCCATCAGGCGGCCCTGCATATCAACAATGCAGGCCAGAACGGTGTCTGTCTCGCCGCTTGCAACGGATTTTTTCAGGTCGTCCAGTGTCAGATTGCCAGCCATGGGGAGCCTCTCTTGTTAGCGTGAATCATCGGCGCGCGGCCAGGGACAGGATAGCGCCCCCGCGCCGCGCCCGCCAGTAGGATCACCGGCGCTCATCGGGGCGCCCCGGCAAGCGCGGCAAGGGCGCTTTTGAGGCGGGCGTGCAGCCACGCGGCCATTGCCGTCACCCCCGCCTCATCGGCCAGCAGGTCGTTGCGCACCTCGATCATCACATTGAGCAGCCCGCGGGGCAGGGCGTGTTCCCTGAGCGTATGGGTCACCCCGTCTTCCGGCCCGTAGGGGGCGTTGCGCTGCACGTTATAGGCTGGGTCCTGCACGGCGGCATTCAGCATTGCATCGGCAAGGCGGCGGTCGCTGTCATGCAGAATGCCCACCTCCACCGCGCGCGGCACGCCGTTATAAACGGGGGTGAAAGAGTGGATGGTGACCAGCACCCTGTGCGGGCGGGTTTGCACCGCTGCGGCGAGCGCTTTCTGGAAGGGCCTATATATATAGTCGGTGCGCTTATCGCGCTCTGCCGCGCTCAGCCCTGCATTGCCGGGGATATGATAGACTTCGCTCTCGGCCCGCACCGCCTCGGCGGAGTCCGGCGGGCGGTTGCAGTCATAGACCAGCCGCGAGACCTTTTGCGCAATCAGCGTGGCATCCAGCGCTTCCGACAGCCGCTTCGCCAGCGCCAGCGCCCCCGGGTCCCATGCGATATGGCTTTGGGCGGCCGCCGCGTCCAGCCCGAGGTTGCCCAGCCCCTCGGGTATAAAGCGGCTGGCATGTTCGCAGACCAGCAAAATCGCGCTCGCACCATCGGGGCGCGCTGTCTCCACCACGTTTTCGGGCAGGGTGGCCAGCCAGTCGGGTTTTGCAGAATGGTTCACGGGCGGGCCTTCGGTAAATTCGGGTTCTTGAAGAATATGTTTCAGAAGCACCGATGCTGTCAATATAATTACACAAATTTACCTGTCTGCCTGTGCGAATTTAATGTAAATTCGCCATAAAAGCGAAACAGGCCCAGGGATTGCACAGATGAGCACGGATGATTTGACGGTGGCGCAGCGAATCCATGACGGCTTTGATGCGCTCACGCGGGCCGAGCGGCAGCTGGCCAATATCATCCTTGAGAATTACCCCGTTTCCGGCCTTGGCAGCATTACGGCGCTGGCCGAAAATGCCGAAGTCTCCACCCCGACCGTGGCCCGTATGGCCCGCAAGCTGGGCTTTAGCGGCTTTCCGGATATGCAGGCCCAGCTCCGCCATGAGCTGGAAGCGACCATCAGCGACCCGCTCACCAAGCACGCCAAATGGGCCGAAGACGCGCCCGATACCCACATCCTCAACCGCTTTGCCGACAATGTGATTGACAACCTGCGCAACACCCTCAAACACCTGAACGCCGCCGAGTTTGACGCGATCGTCGCCCTGCTCAGCGACCCCGCGCACACGGTGGCCGTGGTTGGCGGGCGGCTCAGCCACACATTGGCGAGCTACTTCTTTACCCATATGCAAATGATGCGCGACGGGGTGACCCTGATCGAGCGCAATTCCTCCAGCTGGCCGCACTACCTGTTGAGCCTGAAAGAGGGCGACGTGCTGGTGATGTTTGATATGCGCCGCTACGAGCAGGACCTGTTGCGATTCGCCGAAATGGCCAAGGCGCGCGGGGTGCGGATTATCTTGTTCACGGATCAATGGGGCTCCCCCGCCGGCAAGGCCGCGACCCACCAGATCCACTCCCGAATCGAAGTGCCCTCCACATGGGATTCGTCGGTGGTCACCATGTTTATCCTCGAAGCGATCATTTCAGCGGTGC
>JALWPC010000026.1 GCA_026995265.1 Paracoccaceae bacterium | reverse complement strand
TCACATTGGACACCGGAATCAGCTCCAGCCCTTCCGTTACGTTATCGGGAATTTCCGCGAGGTCCTTCTCGTTATCCGCCGGAATCAGCACGGTTTTTATGCCGCCCCGGAGCGCCGCCAGAAGCTTCTCTTTCAGCCCGCCGATGGGGAGCACATTACCGCGCAGGGTCACCTCCCCCGTCATCGCCACATCGCGCTTGACCGGAATTTGCGTCAGCACCGACACAATCGACGTCACCATCCCTATGCCCGCGCTCGGGCCATCCTTGGGGGTGCCGCCTTCGGGCACGTGCACGTGAATATCCATTTTCTCGAATTCCGGCGGCTTGATGCCCAGCGTCGTGGCCTTGGAACGCACAAAGCTTGAGGCGGCCTCGATGCTTTCCTTCATCACGTCGCCCAGCTTGCCGGTGGTCTTCATCCGGCCCTTGCCCGGCAGACGCAGGGCCTCGATGTGCAACAGGTCGCCGCCAACGCTTGTCCAGGCCAGCCCCGTGACCACGCCAATCTGGTTTTGCTCTTCCGCCAGCCCAAATTTGAAGCGCTTCACGCCGAGGAAATCACCGATATTCTCGGATGTTACCACCACGGTTTTCGCCTCTTTCTTGACGATCTGCGTCACCGCCTTGCGGCACAGCTTGGCAATCTCGCGCTCAAGGTTGCGCACACCGGCCTCGCGGGTGTAGTAGCGGATAATGTCGCGCAACGCCCCGTCATCCAGCCTGAATTCCTCCGGCTTCAGCCCGTGGCCCTGCATCTGTTTTTCAATCAGATGCTGCTTGGCGATCTCGGTTTTCTCATCCTCGGTATAGCCCGCAAGGCTGATGATTTCCATCCGGTCCAGAAGCGGCCCCGCCATGTTGTAGGTGTTGGCCGTGGTCAGGAACATCACGTTGGAAAGGTCATATTCCACCTCAAGATAATGGTCGGTAAAGGTGCTGTTCTGCTCAGGGTCGAGCACCTCCAGCAGGGCGCTGGCCGGGTCGCCGCGATGGTCGCGGCCCATTTTGTCGATCTCGTCGAGCAAAATCAGCGGGTTCACCGTTTTGGCCTTTTTCATCGATTGGATGATCTTTCCGGGCATGGAGCCGATATACGTCCGCCGATGGCCGCGAATTTCGCTTTCATCGGAAACGCCGCCCAGCGAAATGCGGATAAACTCCCGCCCCGTGGCCCGTGCCACCGATTTCCCCAGCGAGGTTTTCCCCACGCCGGGCGGCCCCACAAGGCACAGGATCGGCCCCTTCAATTTACGCGACCGCTGCTGCACCGCGAGATATTCAACAATGCGTTCTTTCACCTTTTCAAGGCCGTAATGGTCGGCATCCAGCACCTTTTGCGCCGCCGCAAGGTCCTTTTTCACCCGCGAGCGCTTGGCCCAGGGGATGGAGAGAATCCAGTCCAGATAATTGCGCACCACGGTGGCCTCGGCCGACATTGGCGGCATATTCTTGAGCTTTTTAAGCTCCGCTGTTGCTTTTTCTCTGGCCTCTTTCGAGAGCCGGGCTTTGGCGATTTTCGCCTCCAGCTCGGCAATTTCGCCCCCATCCTCGCCGTCGCCCAGCTCCTTCTGAATGGCCTTCATCTGCTCGTTCAGGTAATATTCCCGCTGGGTGCGCTCCATTTGCGATTTCACGCGGCTCTTGATCTTGCGCTCGACCTTGAGCACCGACATTTCGGCATGCATAAGCTCGAACACTTTCTGCAGCCGCGCTTCCAGTCCGACCGTTTCCAGCAGCGCTTGTTTGTCTGTCTGCTCTACGCTTAGATGGCCGGCCACAATATCGGCAAGCATAGCGGGATCTTTCGCTTCCCTCACTGCCTCCAGCGCCTCGTCCGGCACGCCGGAATTCAGTTTGGAATAGCGGTCAAATTCCGTGGTGACAGAGCGCACCAGCGCCTCTATCTCGTCGGAACGCTCCGTGGGGGAAGCCAGCAACTCCGCCTCGGCCTCGAAAAAATCCTCATTGGGCAAAAAGGTGGCAATTCGTGCCCGCTGCTTGCCTTCCACCAACACTTTGACCGTGCCGTCTGGCAGCTTCAGGAGTTGAAGCACATTGGCCAGCACACCCATTGTGTGAATACTGCTAACGGTCGGCTTATCTTCGGCCGAATCCACCTGACTGGACAGCAGAATCTCTTTGGTATCGTTCATCACCTGTTCCAGTGCCGCCACAGATTTCTCTCGGCCCACGAAAAGTGGCACGATCATATGCGGGAAAACCACAGTGTCGCGCAGAGGCAGAACAGGCAGGGTAACAATGTTTGGCTCGGTCATGTTTTTTCCTCTAATTGGCAAGGCGCGTTGCCCCGATGATCGGCAGCGGCAGCGCCTTCCGGTGGTTATGTGGAAAATGGCGGTTGCGCGGCTGGATTTCAAGCCCAATCGTCGCCGGATCCCGCTTTTCCACTGGCGGGCCTCTGCACGATCATCACCCAAACCGATAAACAGCTGAATAATATCGACAATTGTTCCGGTAGTGGCGGCTTAACCCCGTGCTGATATGCATCCATTTCGCAGAGGCGCTTTTGGTCGCATGCCTTGGCGGGCTACTTTATGCTAATTCGGCAATATGAATATGGAATATGACTTTGACCGCTTCGTCACCGCCCAGAATCCGGTTTATGAAACCGTACTGGCCGAACTGAAAGCCGGCCGGAAGAATAGCCACTGGATGTGGTATATTTTCCCGCAAATAGAAGGGCTCGGGGTTAGCCAAACCTCTGCGTTCTATGCAATATCCGGCAAGGCGGAGGCCAAGGCCTACCTCGCCCACCCCATTCTCGGGCCGCGGCTTGTAGAATGCACTAAAGCCACTCTTCCCCACGCCGCCAAGGGGGCTTTGGCCCTGTTTAACCATCCGGACGACCTGAAATTCCAGTCTTCGCTTTCACTCTTCTCGCGGGCCAAACCCTGTGACCCTGTGTTTGACGAGGCGCTAAATGCTTTCTTTGGCGGGGTGGGCTGCCAGCCGACGTTGGAAAAGTTACGGATCGCCTTTTATCATAGTCTCAGTTCCTAGCCCCGCTTCCAAATCAGGATGGCATGGCCGCGAACGCCCGGATCCCCGCTCCTAATCTTCCGTTTATCCTGCGTGCGGTTTCCCTGATAGTTCAAACAGAAATAATGCGTTAATTCAATATGCTGCGATATTGTGTTCGTGTATGTCAGGCCGCCTTTCGGCATTCCGCCATCAAAGCCGAAAGCACCTCCACATGCGCTTGCGGCGAATAGGTGCTCAGGCGCGCCTGCCGCGCGCCTTCCAGCCCCTCCTCGCGCTGCCGCAATATGTCTACCACCCGCGCCGAACTGGCCCCGAGCAGGCCTGGCAGCATGGTTTCGCGCCGATACCCTTTAGCACAAATAAGCGCCGCCTGAATCAGGATTTTCGGGCGGCGGATTTTAACGATTTCAGCGGAAACCTGGGCCATTCTAACCTCCTTTTGGCTGTGATTCTTAAAATCATACATCAGGGGGTTAGGTGTTGCGCTTAAAGCAATACCAGCGCTCGGGCCTGTAGGGCTTTGATAACTATTAACAATTATTTTAGCCCTCGTTGAATGGTTAACCGTATGTATACCGCAACCGTTTATTAACAATTTGCCTAAAATTTTAAGCAAAAGGGTAAGAAAGTGACTGACGCTAAACAGACGAAATCCGACACTTTCAGCAATCTCGGCCCGCTCACCGCAGCGCTGCCGGATTGGGTTCCTGAAATTGCGGTGACATACCTAAGCCATACAACGCTCGGCGTTCCACTGCGCCAAATCGCCAGAGAGCGGGGGGTTCATGCATCCACGGTTTTGCGGCAAGTGCGCAAATGCGAAGAATTGCGTGAGGACCCGCTTGTTGATCAGGCGTTGGATGCAGTGGCCCGGGACATTGACCCTCACAATCCGGAGCATACAGACATGGCAAAATCCCCGACAACCAATTCCGAAGCCAAACGCATCTTGCGGCATCTTTCCGAGCGCGGCACCTTTTTGCTGAGCGCCAAGCACCTGCCCAAAGCTGCGGTTTTTAGGGAGGAACAGGGCAAAGACCCGCGCAAGGTTGCCTCGGTTGAAACCCATATCGCCCACCGGTTCGCGCTGCAAGACTGGATCAGCGGTAAGCAGATCGGCACGGTGGGGCGCTACACCATCACCAGCGCCGGCCGCGCGGCCCTGCGGCGGATGCTAGCGGAGGAAAACGGTTTTCTGGAGCAACATCAGGTGTTTGGCGAGAAAAACCTGCAGATGGGAGCCGACGGCGAGATTAAACGGGTGCGCTACAATATCGCCGAAAGCCCGCTGAGCCTGCTCGGGCGCAAGCGCGGAGCCAATGGAGCGCCGTTCCTTTCCCGGGCACAAATCGAAGCAGGGGAGCGGCTGCGGGAAGATTTCGAGATGGCCCATATGGGGCCGCGCATCGCGCAAAACTGGGACCGCTTCCTGACCTCGGCCACGCGCGGCGGCTTTGGCGACAATTCGCCCGCTGAAGGGTCCTCTGCGGCACAGGCGCGGGTCTCCAAAGCGCTCACCGCGCTTGGGCCGGGGCTGGCGGATATCGCCTTTCGGGTGTGCTGCTTTCTCGACGGGCTGGAAAAAGCCGAAAAGCGCCTCGGCTGGTCGGCGCGTTCGGGAAAAGTGGTGCTGCGCATCGCGCTTCAACGGCTGGCCCAACATTATGGGCTGGATGACCCCTTGGAAACAAAAATGGCGGGCTGACCCGCGCATTCTTTTTACCGTTAATCAAGTGCTTGTTCTACTGTGGCTACGCTTACGCTAGATGGCGGCGCGAGAACCATTGCTCTGTTTGGTAAGATTACACCCGCGCCGCACTGCAACCGCCGCGCCTGTGGTCGTTACTGAAAAGGGGGCGCTGCCCCCTCGCTTCGCTCACCCCCGGGATATTTGACCAATTTGGAACTTTGGAATCTTCCAAATTGGCTAAATATCCTGGGGTGAATGGCGCTTGCGCCAGAGGGGCAAAGCCCCTTTCTGAACTCGCAACATGCGCGAACAGTTTAGGGCGGCGCGGGTGCGGTTTTGCAACATGTGCAATGGTTGCCGCGCCGCCACCGAGCATAAATGAGGTGCGATTCCGAGGCATCGGCCCCGGAAAATCAGCCTTCAGACGCTGCCCTGATGATGCCGCCAAAATCGGTGGCTTTCAGCGAGGCCCCGCCAACCAGCCCACCATCCACATTGGACACCGCGAAGATTTCGGCTGCGTTGGCGGGCTTGACCGAGCCGCCATAAAGCAGGCGAATGTCTTGGGCCGCGCCGGGGTGGCTCTTGCCCAGCTCAGCGCGCATGAAATCGTGCATTTCGGCAATGTCCTCGAGCGTGGGCACCAGCCCGGTGCCAATGGCCCAAACCGGTTCATAGGCCACCACGGTATTCTCTCCCGTTGCGCCCGCAGGCACCGATCCAGTGAGCTGCCCGCCGACGATCTCCAGCGCCTTGCCCGCCTTGCGCTCCGCTTCGGTTTCCCCCACGCAGATTATCGCGATCAGCCCGGCGCGCCAGGCGGCTTCGGCTTTGGCCTTCACGTCGCTGTCACTTTCCCCGTGGTCGGCGCGGCGCTCGGAATGGCCGACGATCACCGCCGTGGCCCCTGCATCGGCCAGAATTTCGGCGGAAATGTCGCCGGTATGGGCGCCGGAAGCGTTGGCGTGGCAATCCTGCCCGCCCACCTTCACCGTTTTGCCCATGGCGGCCATTGCCGAAACCAGCGTGGCAGGAGGGCAGATGAGCACGTCGCAATTCGGGGCCGGAAAGGCGGCCTCCAGTGCTTCGATTTCAGCCAGCGAGGCCTTGACCCCATTCATTTTCCAGTTACCGGCGGCGAGTTTTTTACGTCCCATTTTCGTCCCTTTTAGTTGGCGTCGAGCGACGCTTTGGCCCATGCGCAGGCCGCATCCGGATCATCCAGCGCGGCTTCGGGCAGTGTCAGGTAGTTCATATGCCCCTGCGTGCCGTTTTTCTTATCATAGGTAAACAGTTTACCCCCTGCGGCGTCTAGCCGCTCGGCCAGCGGGCCGGTGGCCTTGATGTATAGCCGCCCGTCGCGGCGCATCATGGCGAAAATCGTGCCGTCGGCGTAAATCGAAAGCCCGCCCATCATCTTGCGGGTGGTGATCTCGCCCACCCCAGCGAACAGGTCTTTCACGTAGTCGATTTCGGATTGCCCGACCGCCATCACATACCCGCGAATTTCACTGATTCACCGCAGCCGCAGGCCTCGGTCACGTTGGGGTTTTTGAACTCGAACCCGCTTTCCAGCAGCGAGGTGGTGTAGTCGATCTCGGTGCCAAACAGGAACATCTGCGCCATCGGGGCAATCATCACACGTGCGCCGTCTTGTTCGATGACCTCATCATTGGGGTCAATCTCGTCGACATAATCCATGGTGTATTCCATGCCCGCGCAGCCGCCCTTTTTCACGCCAATTCGCAGGCCCTTTTTGCCACCGGACTCCATAAGCTTGGTGATTTGCTTGGCAGCGGTTGGTGTCATAGAAACGGCGGCTTTGCCTGGAATGCTGAACATATTATTCCCCTTTGTTGCCCTCTATTTAGGCGCTTTAAAGCCCTAAAACAAGCCTCATGCGATCAATTCACGCAGGGCCTGCACCCCCATGGCCACCGCGATCACCCAGCCAAAGCTCAGCAGGGTGCCGATGATCACATATTCCGAAACCGCGCGGTCCTCCCTGGCGCTGCCAAAGCGCAGCACCGATTTGGCAGCGAGCAGGAAGCCGATATTTTGCGGCTGCCCCGAAAGGATGAACAGGAAGGCCAGGCCGCGCTCCAGCGTGCCGATTATGGCCCCCGCTTTGGGCAGGCCCTCGGGGCCGTCCGGTGCGAGCGGGGCCATGAACAGGCCGATGAAAAACCCACCCGCGCGGGTGGCCAGAACCAGCCCGCCGATGAGCAGCATCACCTGCGGCAGGGCGGGCACCCAGCCCTTTGGCAGCGTGGCGAGCCAGGCGGGCGGGGAGCCGAGCAGGCCGTAATCCTGCCAGATGCCCTCGCTGTAGAGCGCCGGAAACTGCGTTGCGACCACCAGAATCGCCGCCACATGCAGGGCCTGATCGAGCAGAAAGGCCCGCCAGCCGGTATCCGGCCAATGGGTTTTGACCGCGTCAAACAGCAGGTGGCTGGCGGCCAGTGCCAGCACCACCCAATGGCCGGTAAAACCCAGCGCCGCGTAGCTCAGTGCCGCAACGACGCCTATATGTAAAAGCAACACAAGTGGGTTTTTCTTTCGCGCCACCATCCAGCCGGTTTGCAGCAGGAAATCGGCCAGAATATGGGCAAACAGCAGGGCAATCAGGGTTTCGATCATGGAGCATCCTAACAGCTTTTAAGGGCTGTAAAGTTAAATAACAGTGTTTACGGGCTGTTTTCAACGTCGGCCAGTGCCGCTTGCAGCGCAGGCTCTCCGGCGGCGATGAGGTGGTTGCGCACGGATTGTTGCGAAATACCCACCTTGCCCGCCACCGTTTCCTGTGTCGGGCGCGGCAACAACAGGGCATAGGCCAGCACACGGGCCTGGGCCTGGGTCCAGCGCCTGGAGATTTCGTCCGACAGAATGAAAATGGTGCGCTCCGGCGTATTTATCGTGAAATTCTGAGTGCCTTTCAGCGCCATCAACCCGCGCCCCGAGGCCTGAAATGCGGGGCCGTCGGAGGCCCCGAGCCCTTCCGGCGAGAGCGGCTCTATCGCCCCGACGCCCACCGAGATACGGGTTTCAAAGGCTTTGCTTTCCTGCCGGACAAAGGCGCGCATTATCAGGCTGGCGCGCAGGGCAAAGCGCGGTTCGATGAGCATTTGCCAGCTATCGCCGGAAAACCGCGCAAAGTGCGCGGGGGCGTTTTGCAGCGCGCTGATCGCCTCGGCACCGGACTTGAGGCCCGCAAACAGCGCATCCCGCTCATCGCGGCTAAGGGCGGAGGATTTGACGATGTCGCCGGTCAGCACGGCGATATTTTGCAGGTTCAAGCTCATACAAACAACATGGCAAATGCCGGCGGAGCTTGCAAGGTGCATGGAAAAAACCCGCATTTTGACTGACCCCACTAAACTGGTTTAGTGGGGTCAGTCAAATAATCCGATATGAGGGAATAATCTTTATTATTACAACATGTTGGCAGAGTTTATAATAGCTGTGAGGCAATGAAAAAGCGCGCCAATAAGGCACGCTTTGAAAACCGGAAAATCTGGGTGGTTTACATAAAGCCCAATTCGAGGCGGGCTTCGTCGGAAAGCATATCCATGCCCCATTGCGGCTCGAACACCATTTCCACATTTACCGACTTCACCCCCGGCAGCGGCGAAATTGCATCGGCCACCCAGCCCGGCATTTCGCCAGCCACGGGGCAGCCCGGAGCGGTGAGGGTCATGGTGATGTCAACCTCGTTTTCCTCTGAAATCTCGATTGTATAAATCAGCCCGAGGTCGTAAATGTTGACGGGAATTTCAGGGTCATGCACCGTGCGGCAGGCCTCCACTACGCTTTCATAAAGCGGGTGGTCGGTGGTGGAGGGCTTGATCAGGGGGGTGCCTTCCATAAGCGGTTCGGATTGAGCGTTCATGATATGCCTCTTGGAATTCCTGACAAAACATATAGGAAATAGAGACCGCTACGTCTAGGGGTAAAGATGACAAAATTATTCGGGTATAGCGTCGCAGCCACCGACGGCAAGGCGCGGCGGGGGGTTGTGAGCACGCCGCGCGGGGATATTCAGACGCCCGCTTTCATGCCTGTTGGCACGGCGGCCACGGTGAAGGGGATGCTGCCCGAAAGCGTGAAGGCGACGGGGGCGGACATTCTGCTGGGCAACACCTATCACCTGATGCTGCGCCCCGGGGCGGAGCGCATGGCGCGGCTTGGGGGGCTACATAAGTTTATGAACTGGAGCGGGCCGATATTGACGGATAGCGGCGGCTTTCAGGTGATGAGCCTTTCGGGACTCAGAAAGCTGAGCGAGGACGGTGTGAAATTCAAAAGCCATGTGGACGGCTCGGAGCATTTCCTCTCCCCCGAAACCAGCATGGAGATTCAGCGGTTGATCGGCTCGGATATTGTCATGTGCTTTG
>JALWPC010000025.1 GCA_026995265.1 Paracoccaceae bacterium | reverse complement strand
GGCGGTGCATACTCACTTCTTCCAGTACCTGAAGCCGGGTTGGATGTCCTGCTCCTCGTCGTAACGGAAGCGGATCAGGCGCTTGAAGATGACGAAGGTCTTGCTCATCTCATCATCCGTAAAGCGGCTGGGGTCGCATCCGTCCTGCTCCAGAAAACAGGCCATCGTGTCCCAGGCAAAGGCCACCGCCGTGTCCTTGTCGATATAGACCAGCTTCAATGCCGGCTTGTCATTGGCCGCGCCGTTGAGGTCGTAGCCGGTGGAAGAAGCCCCGCTTTCCGCATCGTAGAACAGCAGGTACTCTTCGCCGGTTTCCGCATCACGCTGGATCACCATGTTGGCACTGGCAGAATTGCCGCCTTGCCATTCGCCGCGATAGTTGTAGGCTTTGGGGTCTAAACCAGAACCAAGCTCACGAGAAACAGAAACAGGGTAAACCCCGTAATTGCCCGCTCCTGTGGGATCACTTTTGACAGACGGCGATCCATAGAACGCCAGCCTGGCGTCTGGGTCAAAAATTATTGAACCGGCTCCATCAAGCTTGCTATCCCTGTACAGAAGGGCGGTAAGCCGTTCGTTGCCGCTGTCCACGAAACCTTGGTAATAAATGGACAGGTCACGGGTTACATGACCACGATGGATCACCCCCCGCATATACCAGCCACGCGGGCTGTCCAGCACCGAGTATTTGCACTGTGCCGGGTTTTCCGGGGTGCCTTGGGTGCAGCGGCTGGAATCGGCAAGATCATCCTTCCATTCCATCCACTGGAAGCTGCGGGTTTCCCCGCCCAAGGTGAGTGTCATCTTGTCGGTGCCTGTGAAGGCCATTACCGCCTGGCCCAGCCCGGCATCCACATACTCCGGCTGGCGCTGCGGGCCGCCGATGGGCCGCCCGTTGATGGTCTTCTGCACATTGCCCATTGACTTCAGGTAGCCCAGCACGCCGGTATCGCGCCATTCGCGCCAGCTTGCCGGCTCCCAAAAGCCGGCCCAGGTATACCAGACCGGGTTTCCGGCGTTGTCATAGACGTAGTAGCTGACAAAGACCAGGCCATTGCCGTCCGGGTCGATGTTGCCCTGCTGAATGTCCAGATTGATGCCGGTGCCGCCTTCCTGCGGGTTCCACCACCAGCCGGAGCGCGGCTTGACCAGGGCGCTGAAGTTGGTGAAATGGTCGATGTTCAGGGGGGGCACCAGGTGGTCATTGACGTGGATTTTGATTTCAGAAAATCCGGTGCTGGTGTTGCCATACACTGTAGGCCCGCCGGTATCCAGATAGGGCTGATCGCCCGCGGCCAGCAGGGTCTGAGCGGCCAGCAGCAGGGCCAGAAGCGGTTTTTTCACGTTCATGGTGTTTGCCTCTCCTTGTGTTTACTGTGCCAGGCAGCACACACGCGCCTGCATGTAGTACTGCCCGCCGGAACCATACAGGTTGCCGCAACTGTTTTGCGTGTCACAGCCGGTTTTCAGGGTGGTCTGGCGCAGCGTGTAGCTGCCATTGTAGTTCCTGAACCACGCCCAGCTTTTGGTTTCACAGACCTGGCTGGCTACCTCACCGGATGATCCCATGGTGGAAAACGCCTCGATGTATTCGGTTTGGTAGGTGCTGTTGCCGTCACAAGGATCACCGTTTGCGCCGGGATTGGGATCTGGACAGGTTTCAATATCCGCAAACCGCCGGCGGATGCCGGTCATGATGTAGTTGCCCAGTTCCGGCACGCCGAGGCCCAGCGGTTCGTCTCCGGGCTTGATGTCCTGAATCCAGTTGTTGCCCGCGCCTGAGTTGCTGATGGCGCATGGATGCCAGGCGACCAGTTCCGTCCAGCCAGCGCCCAGGGCTGCGCTACAGGAGGGCGCTTCTTCGTCCCAGTTGGGATTGCCGGGATCGGATGTAATAACCTCAAACCGGCGGCAGGTGTTGCCTGTGGGCGTGTCCGGGTCGCCTCCGTCGATTTCCGGCCATCCGGCCAGAATCGCCGGGCTGGCGTTGCTGAATGCGCCCGCGCCGGAAAGCCAGGCGCTCAGGTCATAGCTGAAGCCGCCCTTGGGCGCGTTGGCCGTGGTGCTGTTGGCGTCCACCACGCCGGCATTGTTCTTGCCGGAAACCCTGGTGTACTCATCGACCACGCGCGAGGCGTAGACTTTCATCCACTGCGGCAGGGAGGCGGGGTTGCCGCTGTAGCCGGCCTCGGTTGCCGTCTTGCCCAGCACCTTGTCGCCTACCTCGAAGATGACCAGCCGAATGGTAGGCGGGCCGGTCAGCGGGTTGCCCGTGCCATCATCGGTGCCGGGCTTGATCGTGCTGCGAACAGCGGATGCAATGTACCGCTTGCCGATGGGCGAGATGCCCACGCTATCCGCGCCCGCGTCCGCCTGAAACCGATAGGCCCAGCCCTGCGGCAGCAGGCCGGCGGCAATCATCTCGTTGAAATCCAGCCAGTATTCCTGATCGTCCTGCCAGTTGTCGCGGGAGGCCACCTTCGGTGCCCACTCCTCAGCCGCCCGCGCCAGGTCGTTCAACTCCTGGGCCTCCATCCGCGCATAACGCTCCAGCGCCTGCGCTTTCGCCACAGTGCGGTAATACTGCACCGAGTAGGCGATAGCTACCGCACCTATAGTCAGGGCCAGAAACATGCCGATGAGGCCGAGGCCGCGTTGTTTTCCGGGCCAGTTGGCGGATCGCTCGATTTTTACCATTTTCAACACCTCCATCTTCGCATACAAAAAGGCATGACAAGGCTCTGTGCGGCGCGTTCAGACGCTCGCGGCAACCTCACGATTGGCGCAATTTTGTTCAGCGGGAAACGCGCCTTGACGGAAGCCCGCTCCAGAACTCATCCCGATGCAACCTCTTTTGTTGCCAGCATTTGACCATCTACATAGAGCCATATATACCTATATAATAATCATAAATCATTTAATGATGAGCAAATGATAACCCAACTTGTGAGAGGATGCAAGCAAAAAAAAACGGTAAGTTACTGATTAGTCAGAAGGGTTGTTGCTACAGTCTATTGGTATAGTACTACAGGGGTCTTTGGTTTCCGGTTTCGGGGATTCCGTGGAGAGGCCAGGATTCTGGACAGGGGAGCGGAACGAAAATCCGCCCTTGCGCGATCAGAACGGGTCTGGTAGGGTTTGCGGCGAACAGGCAAAAAAAACCCCAGAGCGGACGAGTAGGCAAACTTTCCGCAGCTGGGGTGGGTTGTGGATCCGTGGTCGATTATACAGGCGCGAGCGCGCGTAATTCAATAGCTGACGACAAAAAACGCCTCTCCCCAGAGGGTGAGTTTTTGTTGCACAGGATCCCAAATCCCAACATTTTGGCGCTGGACAAATCCAAAATCGGCGCCGCACAGGCCCGGCTGGCCCGGGGCGGAATCCCCAGCCGGGTGTGCCTGGAACGATCCAATTTTTTGCTGTTCAACAGCTGTGGAACTGCATTTCTGATTTTCGACGTGGACAGCGTGCCGGGCGCGGATCCGGGCGGGCGGGTGGCGGCGTTTCAGCGCCGCCACGACGAACTGTTGCGATTGGTCCCGCCGACCTGGATCATTGGGACCGATCGCGGCGTGCATGTGGCGTGGGCGCTGTCGAACCAAATCCCGCAGGGGGCCACGGCCAGAACCCGAAATTTTCTCGCGGCGATTACCCGCGCGATCGCCGCACGGATCGGGGCGGATCCGTGCGCGCTGCGCCGATCCGGGGTCTGGCGAAACCCACTCCGGCACGTCGGGGAATTCCGGGTCGCGGCGTATCGGCTCGGGGATTTGTGGGCGGCGGTTGGCGGCGTTGCGCCGCCACCAGCGCCCGGACCCGGAGCGGCCCCGGTGACGGCGCTGGCGGGTCGGCGGCGGATCAGCGGTTGGGAGGCGGGGGGGCGAAACACAGCCCTGTATTGGGAGTGCGTCCGGGAGATCAACAAATTTCCGCACAGCTACACCGAGGGCGAGCTGGGAGATTTCGCGGTGGCGGTCAACGCGGCCCAATCCGTCCCGCTGCCCCCGGCGGAGGCGCACAAAACCGGCCGGTCCGCGTGGCGACAATACCAGGTTTTCGGCCGACGGCTGGGGCCGTCGTCGTCGTCGGACGGCCGGAGGCCCGGCCCCCGGCCCGGTACGCCGGAGGCCGCCCAAAACGCACGGAACGCGCGCTCGGTGCGCACGAGATCGGCGGTTTCGCGCGCTGTGGAAATTCTGGAGCGCAGTGGCCAGCCGATCACGGTCCGCGCGGTGGCCGCCGTCGCGGGCGTTTCGGTAAATTCGGCACGAAAATACCTCCCGGATTGTCGGTAGAATTCTCGGGATGAATTATGCAAAAAGTGTATCATTCTATTGGATAGTATCACCTCCCCCCGGAGGGGCGGGGGGTTGATGGGGGGAATTGCGGGAATCTGGAATCTGATCGAGGACCCGCTGTCGCGGAGACCGGCCGTCCTCACGATCTCTGGCGAGATCGTTCCGGCAGCCGGCCAAAAAAAAATAATGAAAAAAAATTGCTGTGATGATCTGGCCGTCAGGCCAGCAGATGCGTCAGCCTCCGATGAGCTATCACGCGAGCGATGTGGGCAGAGCGTGGGCAAGTGTGGTCAGGCGCGTGGACAGGGCTGTGGGCAACCGCCTGCGGTTGTCCACCCCTGTCCACCGGCTGTCCACACGCTCCTCGCCGTTAGGCGAGGATGTCCACATCTGTCCACAAGAGCGAGCAGGGCAGGTGGGTTCAGGTTGTGCCGTTGTTGTTTTTCAGTTTCAGTGCGTCCAGCGTTTCCTTGACGGTCTGCAAAACGGCGTTTTCGCGCTCGAGGTCGATGATTCGCCTCTCCAGGTCTGCGACCCGTCCAGCGTTGGCCTCGGCCTGTTCACGGGCAATTTCGGATTTTGCCAGTTCGGTTCTCGTCGATTCCGCAATCCCGCGCTGTTCGTCCAGCTGCACGGTTAGCCGCTCTATCTCCGTGCTCCGCTCGTTGAGCAGGGCTGTGGCCTGTTCGAGTTTTGCCGATGTCCGTTCCAGCGCCTCCTCCAATTCCGAGATTCTGGCCGCATCGCCGTCAATTTGCGCCTCAGCCGAGGCCAGGTCAGATTCGAGAGCGGAGATTTTTTTCTCAAACTCGGCAACGGCAGCGTGCCGCGCCCGGTCGATCTCGCCCGCGATTGCCGCCTGCAACTGATCGGAAAGGGTGTGCTCGCCCTGGCGCTGCACAGGCTGGGATTCACGCCATTGTCGCAGATGGCGCAAAATCGTGCCCTGTGAGCCGGTTTTCGTGACGGCCCTCACGCGCTCAACTGTGGGGTTTTCGCCGCTGGCGGCAATCTGCGATGCCGCTGCAGCAACCTCGTCGTAGGTGATGCCGGGTCGTGCCATTTTCTGTCTCCTGTTTGGTTTGTGACCAACTGTATCATAATATTACGTATTACGCAATATGTAATACATGATACATAATTTATAAATATCTACATATATATGCTATAATGTATGAACATAGATACCTATTTACATATATACCTAAATAGGTATTTATTTACAGGCTTATATATGTAAAAATGGGTTGTAATTTGGAATTTGAGTGGCGAAATGGCGAACGTGGTTGCGATTCTGAACGGTAAGGGCGGCGTGGGTAAATCGACAATCGCGGTCAATCTGGCGCGTGTTCTTGCGGAGCATGGTCGCGTTTTGCTGGTTGACGCAGATCCCCAGGGAACCGTGCGAGACTGGTGGGAGGCGGCGGCGGAGCGTGGAGTGCCGGATAGTCTGGCAGTCCTCGGTATCGACCGTCCCACACTGGATCGTGATTTGGCTGCGGTGGCTGGAGGCTACGACTGGATAGTGGTTGACGGGGCGGGCAGGTTGGAGAGGGTTGTCGCTGCCGCGATTCGTGTTGCCGATCTGGTTCTGGTGCCGGTGCAGCCGTCTGCATCGGACATTTGGGCGACTGCCGGCCTGGTTGAACTCGTCCAGGCACGGCAGACAGTTACGGATGGCAGGCCGGTGGCAGCGTTCCAGATCAACCGAGCAAAACGTGGCACGGTGTTGGAACGAGAGGCTGGTGTGGTCGAGGAATACGGCCTGCCGTTGTTGGTTGGCGCCATTCACGACAGGACTGTTTTTGCGCGTTCAATGGGAGATGGCGAGACCGTTTGCGATGCCGAGCCAGGTGGTTCGGCGGATTTTGAGATTCGCCGTATGGCGAGACAGGTGATGGAGGCGTTTCAATGAGCCTGAAGGTAAAGAAGGGCGGCGCGGCGGTTGCCGATGAAAAATTGAAAACAGCGGCAGCTGGTGAGGTGGTGAAATTTACGATTCACATGCCCGCTGACCTGCGGTCGCGGCTAAAAATACGAGCTGCCCAGGAGAACAGGACGATGGGGTCGATAATCGCAGAGTTGGTTCGTGGCTACCTGGACCGTGAGTAGTGTCGCAAAAACTGTAGTTTTTGAACGCTCTGACCAGCTGGCGGATTTGTGCCGCCGCTGGTGTCGCATAAGTTTGTTGCAGTAGATATTGCGGAATTTTTGCTTTTTGAGACCAGGATCATGCGGACAATCGGTTACGCGCGAGTGAGTACGGCGCAGCAGAAATTGGCGAGGCAGATTGCTCGGTTGGAACAGGCAGGTTGCGAGCGCATTTTCACGGAACACGCCAGCGGTGCAGCTGGCACTGCTCGGCCGGAACTGGATGCGGCGCTGTCTGCATTGGACGCTGGCGATGTGTTGTGCGTGACGGCGCTGGATCGTCTGGTGCGCAGTGTCGCTGAGTTGCTGACCATCGTCCGCCGGATCGATGATGCCGGCGCGGGATTGCGGAGCCTGACGGAGCCGTGGGCGGATACAACCAGCGCGCAGGGTCGGTTCGTGATGACCGTTTTCACGGGCCTGGCCGAGTTTGAGCGGTCGCTCATTTCGGCCAGATGCCGTGAGGGCATCGAGCGGGCGCGAGCCGCTGGTGTGCGGTTCGGAGCGCCGCGGAAACTGTGCCGCGAACAGGTTCGACATGCCGCTGACCTGGTCGCCGCCGGTTACACGGTTACGGCCGCCGCGCGGATCGTTAACGTGAACCGCTCGACCCTATACCGCGCGCTCGCCAGGGGGCGATCAGAGGGTTGGTTATAGGCGGTTTCCGGGCAGCAGGCCGTCGCGCCGCTGTTCACCCTGCCCCATTTTGTTGTTCACCATAGCCGCATTTGAAATGCATGAATTTGTTCCCTAATATTAGAGCCAGCGTAGCACTGCTATACATTCTTGCGAATGTATAGAGTGCGCTGGCAAAGGGGGGCGGCGCCCCCCCTTGACCCCCCAAAAACCGGCCTCCGAGGACTGACTGATGGGCAAAAAAACGGCGGTTTTTTTCGTGCGGATTGAGCCGGAGCTGCGCGAGCGGATCGTGAACTATTGCAACGAGGCTGGCCTGACCCTGAGTGAGTTCCTGCGGGCCGGACTGGATCGTGCAGTGCAGAAAATCGAGCGGAGCCGGCCCCGGCAGATCGTCCACGCAGCTGATCCGGAATTGGTGCGCGAGGTGGCCCGGATCGGAAACAACCTGAACCAGATCGCCAGGCGGGTAAATGCGGGTGATGCGGATTGCCGGGAGGTCGCAATCCTGCTGGCAGGGATCGAGCGGGATGTTTCGGCGCTACTGGAGGTGGCGAGATGATCTCAAAATTTTTCCCGCGCGGCAGGGGGCCGGCGGCGGGGCCGATTGACTATCTGCTGGGCAGGAATCGGGATCGGGAGAACGCGCAGGTTTTGCGCGGCAATCCCGATCTGCTGGCCCACGTCATTGACGCAATCCCGCCATCGCAACGGCACCGGTACACGTCCGGCGTGCTGTCGTTTTCGACAGAGATCAGCGATGCGGACAAACAGCTGGCAATGGATAGTTACGAGCGGTTTTTGAGTGCCGACGGGGCAGCCGAATTGGCGATGATCTGGGTAGAGCATCGCGAGCACGGGCGAACAGAGCTGCATTTCGTCCTGGCGAATCAGGAACTGCGAACCGGACGAGCGTTTGCCCCCTATGTAGATCGGTTGGATTTTGCGGCCCGCAGCGCCCTGGACGACTACCTGAATTGCAGGATTGCCGATGCCGACCCCGACGATCCGGCACGGGCGCGGCCTGCGGCCTCGGCGCATTTCCCACTGCCGACCGACCGGCAGGCGGCGGCAGCGGCGATTGATCGGCACATCATCGAGGTGGTGGGCCGAGCGGTCAATGACGGGGCAGTGATAACGCGCCGTGAAATCGTTGCCGAATTGCGGAGCATCGGCCTGGAGGTGGTCAGGGAGGCGAAACGATCCGTGTCAGTTTCCCACCCTGCCCTCGGTGCGAAAAATCTCAGATTGCGAGGGGCGTTGTATGAGCGGGATGTCAGATTTGATCTCGGAAATATCGCGGAGATCAGAGCAGCGAGTGCGGAGTATCGAGCAGGCGCTGGAGAGCGAGAGCGCCGGGCTGCGGCAGCGTTTGAGCGAGCAATTGCACAGCGTAGAGCGCGAATTGAGGAACGATATCGACCGGCTGCGCAGGCGGCTGGCCCGGACGGTCGCAGTGCTGACAGCCGCAATACTCGCCCTGCTGCTGGTGATCGTGGGCGGCGCGGCCGCGCTAACCTGGTGGTATGTCCAACCGCAGAGGCTGGCCGCCGATCTGGAGGCCCGCGCCGATCTGGAGCGCAGCGGGATGCTGGTGGAACAGGACGGCCAAAAATTCGTGCTGCTGCCCCCGGCGGCAGAGTGTTACCTGAACCGGGGCGGCAGCCGGCGGGTGTGCCGATTGCCGTGATCGAGGTCGTTTTTCGTGGGCGCAGCCTGGGCGAAATTCTGGACTACGGCGACCGGCTGGAATCCAACGGTTTGAGCGATCGAGCGGCGGCATACAATCTGATCAAACAGGCGATTGAACGCGGCTGGTCAACCGTTGAGGTCTACGGCAGAGAGGCGTATGTGCGCCATGCCATGCGCGTGGCGCTGGACAGAGGGCTGGAGGTTGTCGCAACCGATGACCAGCAGGCTGAGATTTTGAAACAGGTGCAGGCGGAGAAACAGGCGGATGACAGAGCTAGAGCGGTTGCTCACGCAGCAGTTAAACGCGCAGAGC
>JALWPC010000024.1 GCA_026995265.1 Paracoccaceae bacterium | reverse complement strand
GCGCCGGCGGGCCGAGGCGGGGGGCTTTGAAAAGGCGGAGGTTGCGGGAAGGGTGGAGCCGGTCAATCCGCGTGCGGCTTACGCGGCCAAGGTGGTCTCTTTTATTGACATTGCCAGGCTGCGGCCATTAAAAATTCTGGTGAATGCGGGCAATGGCACCGCGGGGCCGACATTTGATGTGATCAGGGCAGAGCTTGCCGCCAGGGGCGCGCCGCTCGAGTTTGTCGAGATGGACCACAATCCGGACCCGGGCTTCCCCAACGGCATTCCCAACCCGATATTGCCGGAAAACCAACCCCGCACCGCCGCTGCCGTGCGCGAACACGGGGCCGATTTTGGCGTGGCGTGGGATGGCGACTTTGACCGCTGCTTCTTCTTTGACGCCGGGGGGCAGTTTATTGACGGTTATTACATTGTCGGCCTGTTGGCAAAGCAGGCGCTGAGCGCCCATCCCGGGGCGACCATCATTCATGACCCCCGCCTGATCTGGGACACGCGCGAGGTGGTGGAGCAGGCCGGCGGCACGGCGCTGCAATCGCGTGTCGGGCATTCGTTTATCAAGGCGTTGATGCGGGAAAGCGGGGCGATTTATGGCGGTGAAATGAGCGCCCACCACTATTTCACCGATTTTATGCGCTGTGATAGCGGCATGATCCCGTGGCTATTGATGGCCGAACTGCTTTCGACCACGGGCCAGAGCCTCGGGGATTTGGTGAGGGCACGGCAGGCCCGCTTTCCGACCTCCGGCGAGCAGAACTTTACCATTGAAGACCCGGCGGCAGCGCTGGCCATGCTGGAGGAAAAGCTGGGGCCGGAGGCGGACGAGATTTCCCATGCCGACGGGCTGAGCCTCGATTTCGGCACGTGGCGGCTGAATATGCGCCCCTCGGGCACCGAGCCTCTGGTGCGGCTGAATATCGAATCGCGCGGGGATGCCGCTTTGGTCGCCCGCCAGTTGGCACGGGTGCGGGCATTGCTGGCGGGGTAGAAGCTTGACTTTGGCACCAAGGCTTGGTTTTGAATCTGCTATTGCAGGTCCGGTTGGTGACGGGTCAGGGGCCGAAAGCCTGCAACCTCAGAAATCCGGCGCCGAAGCGCCGGACCGCGCCTCGCCTTCGGCTCGGTGGCGGCGCGTCAACCATGGCACTGTGTGGCGGGGTTTCGCCCGCGCCGCGCTGCGAGCGTTGCGCTTGTGGCGGGGAGGATTGGGCGCGGGTTCCTGCGCTTACCGGAGGCGTTCAAGCAGGGCCAGAGAGGGAAAGCCGTCGGCCTCGAGCCCGAGGCTGCGCTGATAGGCGATGATGGCGCTGCGGGTTTTGGCGCCGGCAATGCCGTCGGTGCCGCCGGTGGAGAAGCCACGCGCGGTGAGCAGGGTTTGCAACTCTACCGTTTCCTCAAGGCTGAGCTCGGCGGCCGCGCGCGCCCACGGGGTGATGAATTCGCCGCCGCCGGCAATGCGGTCCGCCAGATGACCTACCGACATGGCGTAGCTCACCGACTGGTTATAGCGCTGGATAACACGGAAATTCCTGTAGACCGCAAACACGGGGTTGCCCGCGCCCGCGGGCAGCAGCAGCGCGGCATCGGAGTAGGTGGGCAGTGGGCCGCCATCGGCGCGGCGCACGCCAAGGCTGCGCCAATAGCTGGCGCTCTGGCGGTTGTTGATGTCGGCCTTTGAATAGTCAAACCCCGCGGGCAGCACCACCTCCACCCCCCAGGGCTGGCCTTGCACCCAGCCGTTCTGGTGCAGGTAATTGGCGGTGGAGGCCAGCGCGTCGGCGGGGTCATCGGCCCAGATATTGCGCTTGCCATCATTGTCATAATCCACCGCCAGCGCCAGAAAGCTGGTGGGGATAAACTGCGTATGCCCCATGGCCCCCGCCCAGGAACCCACCATATCGGCACGGCGAACATGCCCCGCCTGCAGGATTTTCAGCGCCGCGAGAAGCTGGCGGGTGCCATAGCGGGCGCGGCGGCCGTCATAGGCCAATGTGGCCAGCGCCTCGATGGTGTAAATGTCGCCGCGGTTCTGGCCGTAATTGCTCTCGATCCCCCAAATGGCGGTCACCACCTCGCTATCCACGCGGTAGCGCGCCTCGATCCGGCGCAGCAGGCGGCGCAGGCGGCGGTGGTTGCGGCGCCCCTCGCGGATGCGCTCCGGCGACACGGCGGTATCGAGGTAATCCCATATCGGCTTGCTGAATTCGGGCTGGAAACGGTCGGCGACGATCACCTCTTCATTGGGGCTTACCCCCTGAAAGGCCGTGTCAA
>JALWPC010000023.1 GCA_026995265.1 Paracoccaceae bacterium | reverse complement strand
CCTTTCTAAAGGTAGAAAAGCGAAGTTTTTCAGCCAAGTACCGGGGTGATTTTCTGTGGGGGCTATGCGTGCCTGACGCGCTCAAGGTGCGTGGGGACCACGCACCCTACGCGTCGCCTCGGGTTTGAGGCAGGTTTAGCGCTGTTTCCAGCCGCATTTCGAGCTGAGCAATATCTTCTGGCACGGGCAGGCCCTGCGCCCTTAGCCCCGCGATTTCTTCGCGCAGCTCCTCTTGCAGTTCGTGGAGGTCGTCGGGCTGGTTGGTGGCCTCATCAAGCATCATCAGCAGGCGGATTTTCAGGGCTTCAAGGGCCATGGCACGCCTCCTTTACCTGGCGCATTTGGCGCAAACAGGGGTGTAGGGGAGCAGATCCAGGCGGGCTTCCGAAATCTCTTCGCCGCATTGTGTGCACCTCCCGTATTCGCCCGCCACAATCCGTTCCAGCGCCGCGACGACCATGGCTTTTTCGCGTTCGGCGGCGTGGCCGACCTCCTCCAGCACCTCGTCATCCTCGCGGTCCAGCGCAGCTTCTTCGGAGTCTTTCGGGAGCGGGTGATCGAGCGCATCTTCAACCTGCGCAAGGCGGGCGTTCAATTCGTTGAGCTTTTTGATCAATCTGGCTTTTCGGGCGGCAATATCGGTCATTGGTCACCTCCTTTTGCCCGAGTATCAGCCAAAACCGCGAACGGCGCTTTGATATGCGTCAATCAGGCGACAAGGGCACGGGTGAGGGGGCTGTTGGCCTTGGCCATATCGCCGATCACGCTGAAATGGTGGTGGCCTTTGGCCTGCACACAGCCGGTTTTGGCGAAGGCCCCGCGCCAGATATTGCCCAGCAGGCTGTTTTGCCGCAAAAACTCGGGGCGTTCGTTTTCGCCCACCCAGGCCAGCAGCTCCACCCCGTCGCGCGGGGTTTTCAGGGCGGGGCTTTCCGCGGCGGCGCTGGCCAGGGTGAGGCCCAGAACCTCATTCATGCCGGTTTTGATCAGCGGGCGCAGGTCGTGCACGCCGGAAATGCTGACATAGCGGCGCACGCGGTGGGCAACGGGCAGGGCCACGTCATCGCAGGCCATACGGGCGGCGAGGTGGCCACCGGCGGAGTGGCCGGAAATCACCATATCCCCCGCCACCCGCGCGCCTATCGCCGCCACCGCCCGCACTATGCTGCCGGTGATGTCGGCAATGGAGACCTCGGGGCAAAGCGGATAGCCCGGCATGGCCACCGCCCAGCCATGGGCCATGGGGCCAGCGGCAAGGTGGGACCACAGGCTGTGGCTCAGGCTGTGCCAATAGCCGCCATGGATGAAAACCAGCACGCCTTTGGGCTGGCCCTCCGGCAGAAACAGGTCATAGACTTCGCGCGGGTGCGGGCCATAGGCCACCGCGATCCAGCGCCGGTTTTCCGGCAGGCTCTGCCGGAAGGTTGCCGAGGTCACCTTCCACATGCCGGAATAGGCATCCCCGTCGGGGATGTATTTCCCGTTCTGAAAGGCGTCGTCCCAGCCGGTCATTTTTCCGGTATCAGCCCTTTCGGGCTAAAGCGCAGCACCAGAAGCAGGATTGCCCCCATCAGGAACAGCCGCAGATGCGCCGCCGAGCCCATCAGGCTTTCGCGCAGGGGGTTGCCCTCAGCCATGCCGGAGGTCAGCAGTTCCATCAGCATCGGGCCGAAGCGCTCGGCCTCGACCCACACAAACCAGATCAGGCAGCCGCCGAGAATGCTGCCCCAGTTATTGCCCGAGCCGCCAACAATCACCATCACCCAGATCAGGAAGGTGAACCGCAGGGGGTTATAGGTGCCGGGCACGAATTGGGCGTCCAGCGTGGTGAGCATGGCCCCGGCGATGCCCACCACCGCCGAGCCGATGACAAAGGTTTGCAGGTGGCGGCGGGTGACGTCCTTGCCCATGGCCTGTGCGGCGTCGCGATTGTCGCGAATGGCCCGCATCATCCGGCCCCACGGCGAGTTCAGCGCCCGCTCCGAGAGCCAGAGCACCGCCAGCAGCACCACGCTAAACAGCACCGCATAGGAGAGCTTGACGAATATCCCCGAGGCGGTGATCACATCGGCATTGAACCACGCGGCGAGGTCCTGAAACCACGGGGCGTTTTGCAGCTCTATCGCGGTGGGCACGGCGGGTTTCAGCGTTGAAACGTTTTTGACGCCACGGTCCAGCCAGTCCTCGTTTTTCAGAATGGCGATGATGATTTCGGAAATGCCCAGCGTGGCAATGGCGAGGTAGTCCGAGCGCAACCCCAGCGCCACCTTGCCCACCACCCAGGCC
>JALWPC010000022.1 GCA_026995265.1 Paracoccaceae bacterium | reverse complement strand
AAATCGTAAATTCGGGGGTGTTTTAGCCGGGGTCATTTATTGATTGTATCATATAATCAATGAATTACCCGGGTTGCGAACCTGTCAGGGGTTTTGTGGGCACTTAGGGTTCGCGGGGTTAAAATATCAGCGGGGCGTCGAAATCGGTGGCGGGTTTGGCCCCGATATGTTCAACCCGCCTGCGCCAGTTGCTGCCCAGCATGTAGAACCGCAGGCTATCCGTCTCGGGGTTGATCAGGCCCACCAGCCGGGCCCGCAGGTCTGCCCATTGCGCGGGGGAGATGTCGCATTCGAACACAGAGTATTGCACGCGCTGGCCGTAATCAAGGCAGGCTTTGCCGACATTGCGCAGGCGTTTCGGGCCGTCGGCGCTGTCTGTTTTGATGTCGTAGGTGATGAGCACCAGCATGGGTTATCTCCAGATATAGGCGGGGTAGGCGTCGATATCGCCGCGCAGGTGGCGGGCGAGCAGTTGCGCCTGCATCTGGGGGAACATCCCCAGGGGGGCGGTTTCGTCAAAAAAAGCGTGGCGCAGGGGGGTGCGCTTGCGCTCTTGCCAGGCTTTCAGCACCGTGGCGCGGGCGTCGTCGGTGAGGAAAACGCCGCCGGTTTCCTCCTGCCGAAAATCGCTTTTGCCCAGTTGGCGGCGGTTGAACAGGGTCAGGCAGAGCCGGTCGGCCATGGGCGCGCGGAATTCCTCCATCAAGTCCAGTGCCAGGCTCATCCGGCCGGGGCGGTCGCGGTGCAGGAACCCCATTTGCGGGTCCAGCCCGTGGGTTTCGGCGGCGGCGCGGCAATCCTGCGCCAACAGCACATAGAGCAGCGACAGCACGGCATTGACCGGGTCGCGCGGGGGGCGGCGGTTGCGGCCCTGAAAGGTGAAATCCGAATGGCGGACCATATGGGCAAAAACGGCGAAATAGCCGTTGGCGGCGTCGCCCTCCAACCCGCGCAGATGGTCCAGGTCGGGGGCGTCTAGCGCGTGGCGGGCGGTGTCGGCAAGGCGGCGCTGGGTGGCGTCTATGGCTGTGCGGGCCGCTTCGGGCAGGGTGCTACCATGGTCGCGCAGGGCGCGGCGCAGAATGGCACGCTGATTGGCGGATTTGGCGGCAATGATGGCGCGGGCCACAGGCAGGGCGCGGGCTTCGTCGCTGGTCTGCCGGTGCTGGGCGCGGCGCAGCAGAACATTGCCGCTTTGCGGGCCTTCGACCCGGGCCAGAAACCTGCCGTAATGGCCCAAAAAGGTGATGCTGATATTCTCGGTGGCGCAAAACTGCATCAGCGCGGGGCTCAGGCCGACTTCGCCAAAGCAGACGATCTGGCCGAGCAGATGCGCCGGGGCCCGTCCGCGCTCGGCGCCGTCGATTTTGACCACCACATTTTGCCGGTCCTTGTGCAGCCAGGCCCTTTCGGAGGTGACATAAAGCGTGTTGAGCAGCTTTTTCATTCGGGCACTCCGGCGCGGGCAAGGCTGGCGGCGAACCAGTCGGCGACCCTGCGCCGCGATTTGGGCTGACAAAGTGTGAGCAGCGAGCAGGAATCGCAGCGGCGCGGGGCGTAGTCGGGCGGGGGGAGGCGGCCGCTGGCCAGGGTGGCGCGGGCCTGATCGGCGGCCTCCAGCGTCAGGCGGCGCAGAGGGGCATCCATGGCCACCGTCTTGCGCCGCCGGTTCTGGCCATAATAAAGCGCGCCCTCGTCAATGGTGCAGTCAAACATGTCCTCGAGGCACAGGGCCTGGGCGCAAAGCTGCACCTCGTCGGCGCTGTGGGCCTTGGGGCGGCCGCGCTTGTATTCCACCGGCAGCGGGCGCGGCGGATGGCCGGACAGCTCCACCACATCCGCCACCCCGTGCAGGGCGTATTGTTCCGAGGCCAGCTCGACGGCGCGCAGGGTGCGGGTGGCACCGCGCGTCTCATGGCCACCCCCATCGGCGCGCTGGTGCAGGACCCGCCCTTCGGCGGTCAGCCGGTTTTCGGCCCAGAGGCGCTCCACGTGGATTAGGGCGAACTGGCGCGGGCAGAAAAGCCAGTGTTGCAGGGCCGAGATCGGCAGGCTGTCATCCCCATGGTTCAAGCAGCGTCACCCCGTCTGGCAGGTTTTCGGTATCCACCTTGATCCGGTAGTCGCTGAAGGCGCGGGCCGGGGGCCAGTTATGGGTGCGATTGTCGCCAACGGGCAGGCATTCGCCCCCGTGGCAGCGGTGCACGCTGACCCGCTCGAACAGCCTGTGGGCCTGGGCATTGCCAAGGGCGCTTTCGTGCCGGAAGGCCAGCAGACGCCGGCCCGCCATAAGCCCCCGCGCGGCAGAGCGGTCGAGGTCATACATATCGCGCAGCGCATCCCAGAGCAGGGCAAGGTCGCCCTCAGAAAAGCCGGTTTTCTCGGCCAGCTTGGCGTTGATAAAGCCGTGCGCCATATAGAGGCCATAGGGCACGATGTGCTTGCGGCCCATGGTGCGCTCTTTTTCAACGTCTTTTTCGTTGGTCACCGAAGAGCGGGTGATCGAAATTTCCAGCGGCATGATCGGCTCGACGGAGCGGGCAAAGGAAAGCTGCACCGGGCCTCGCACCTGCCCGGCGTTCACTTCGGTGGTCATCACCGCACCAAAGGTGCGGATGTCAAAGAAGTTGCGGCACATCCACGCGGTTATCCGGTGGGCCTCCTCCTCTTGCTTGGGCAGCTTCTTGGAGGCCGGTTTGAGGTCCTGGGCCTCATAGGCGCGGGCGTGCTGGCGGTTTAGAACCGCCTTTTCCGCCATGTAAATCTCGAAACCCTGCTCCCCCTCGCGGGCATCGCCGACATAGTTGCGGATCTTGCGCTTCAGGCTCACATCCGAAACCAGCCCGTGATTGGTTTCGGGGTCCATGCGCGGCAGGTTGCCCGCGTCGGGGTCGCCATTGGGGTTGCCGTTTTCCACGTCGAAAAAGAAAAGAAAGTCATAGCGGTTGGTCAGGTGGCTCATGGTTGGGTGCTCCCGTTGTCAATTACATCGTCGTTTGTGTCTTTTTTGGCCCAGCGTTGGTGGTAATAGCCGGCAATGAAGCGGCCCTGATCCTCGAGGTTGAGGGCGCGGGGCAGGTTGGCCTCCAGCCCCGCCCAGATCGCACCCATTTCGGCGTCAAACCAGTGGGCCAGCCCGCCGCCATCATCCTTGCGCAGCTTGGAAAGGTGGTGGGTGCCGGTTTTGACCAGCAGCGGGAACACCCGCGCGGGCGTGGCCGAGGCAGCGGCGAAATAGCGGTCTTTGATGGTGGCATTCAGGCCCGGCAATGCTTTGAGCTGGATGCCCTCCAGCACGGCAAACAGCCGCCCCAGCCGATAGGCGGGGTTGGGGTTGTCTCGGTCTAGGCTCATGGGGAACTCCTTTTCTTGCAGGTTTCTGCGGATATAGGCGGTGAGAATGGCGACGCGTTTGCGGTTGATGTCTCCATCGGCGCGGATACGCTGGATGACGCCGGAAAGCAGGGTGCGCGGATAGGGGCTGCCGCGCAAAACCGCCTGCATCAGCTCGCCGCCAAGGCGGGGTGGAATGTTTTCGGCCTTGCGCTGCATCGCCACTTCATACAGCAGCGACCAGGCGGCGGGCGGGCCTTTCCATGCGGGCGGCTCCAGCGCCAGATCGGCCCAGAAACGGGTGACATGGCGGGCGAAATCCCCCAGCGTGCCGGGCAGCCAGAAGCGCACCGAAAGCCGCGCCGCATTGGGGGCAAGGCCAAGGATAAAAACGCGGGTTTCGGGGGCAAATTCCGGCCCTGCGGGGCGGCCTTCGGCAATATTTTCGAGCGTAGCGCGCAGGCGGGCGGTCTCGGCGGCCTCATCCGGCGGGTTGAGCGCGCCAAACAGCATTTCGTCAATGCCCTGCGCTGCCCCTGTATCGGGGGTTTCGGCCCAGAACACCACGGTGCTGTCGCCAATGCGCAGATTGCGCCCCGAGCCATTGGCCAGCAGCACATTCAGCGCCGTGCCATAGGCAAAGGCGGCGGATTGCGAGACGGGGGCATTCTCGCCCTGCGACTTGCCAAAGGATTCATACGCCGCCGCGTTGAAGGCGACCAGCGACGCCCCCGAGCTTTGCGCCCCCATCACGCCTTTGATCGAGGGGTGCAGGCGGGCCACCGGCCCGTTGGTGCCGCTTATCAGGCAAAGGGCGGTGTCCGCCTCGCCCGATGCGCCCCGTTGCAAAAGCTGCCGCGTGGCCGCGCGGTCATGGATGAATCGCGGCTGGCGGTTTTCATCAAAATCCCCGTCCAGCCGGAACACAAGGTTTTCATCCAGCAGGTCGGGGGCATGGCCGTTTTGGCCGAACATGTCCGGTTGCCATGTTTGCACAAAGCCCAAAAGGGCGCGCAGCCCCGCGTCTTCAGCCCCGGCCAAAAGCGCATCGTGAGCCTGAACAAAGGCCGCATGTTCCTGCGAGGTGCGTTTTTCCTGCCCGAAGATCAGTTGCCCGTCATCGTCCAATATCGGCTTGCCCCTGGCATCCTTGAGCAGGGTTACCCCCAGCACATAGGCGGATTTGTCCCAGAACATATTGGGTTTGACCCCTGCCGTGCGTTTCACGGCCTGCGGCACCGCCATTTTGCGCGGGCGGGGCTTGCCTTTTTCGTCGGCCACGCGCAGGTCGCGGATGGCCAGCACACGGCCTGCCCTGTCCAGCACCACCTCGCCGCCGATATTTTCCATGGAATAGCCCGGGGGCGGGGCGTCGCCGGTGGTTTGCAACCGGTCATAAAGGCGGGAAAGTTCGGTCAGAATGGTCATTTTACCAGCCCCTTTTCGCGGGCGCGGGCCACGTCGATAATGCCCTTTTCCAGGCGCGCGCGAAAGAATTGCGGGGTGCGGCCATGGGCAAAATCTATGTCATAGAGCATCCAGCCAAGATCCCTGTTTTGGGCGGATTCGGGCAGTTCGGTGGCGGGAAAATCCTCCACCCCCTCGAACCACGCCGGAAATTCGCGCACCCCGAGGGCGGGGCGGTGAAAGCATTGCCCCGTTTGGGCGCGGCGGGTGAACATGTCCAGATGCTTGGCCGGATTATCGGCCCCGCCGGCTTTTTCGGTCATCTCGAAATGCGCTTCTATCCCGTAGGCGACATCGCGCAGAGCCAGCGTGGCCCGTTGCTGGCGGTCCTGATCGGTGGCCAGCCCCAGCCCTTTGAGCGAATTGTTCTTCATGGCGGTTTTCACCTTGCCCGCCGGAATTTTGCTGGCCACCTCGTTGCGGCGGATGCTTTCAAAGCGGATGGGTTTGAGCACATGGATGCGATCGATCACCCAGCGGATGGCGGGTTTCCAGTGGATGGCCTCCAGAATGCCCCGCGCCGCCGAAGGGGTGATGACGTCATAAGACACCCGCTCCACCTTCATTTCGGGGCGGGTAAAGCAGGCGTAATCGCCGCGCACCAGAAGTTTTATGCCGTAGCTCATAGTTCCCATCCTTTAAGTCTGTGACGCGGCGCTTAAAAAATTAAGCACCGCTCTATTGAAATAAGTTTGATTTGCAGCAACTATGTTTCAATCCACCTTTGAGAATAATTTCACTCACCTCAAAGGACCTGTGAGAGAACAGGGGGCATTCCATGATTCGTTTTGGACGCGAATCCGAATGCTCCCTGCGCCCTCTAGGACGGGGGTGGAGGCCGCCCATAATGAGGCTATACTCCATAAAACAAAATTGTGTCAATCTTTTTTTCATAGTAGAGGCCAATCATATACATTAAGGCCACTAATAAGTTAAGTCTCCCAAATCTTCCATTTCATCCGCCGAGAACCCCGCCCTGGCATCGTAAAGCCGCTGGTTTGTCAGCAGCACGAACTGCTCGCCAAATTCATCCGCCCGCCAGATTTCCGCCGCCCCCGCCTGCAAAAGCTGCGCGCGCTGGTATGGCGGTATCTGCACCTGATAGGGCTGGAAATCCCGCGCCAGCGGGCCGGCATGGGGGCGGTGTCTGAAACCCTTGAGCATATCTTCGGGAATGCCCCAATCGCCGCCCTGAATAATCAGTGGCACGCTGGCGTCTTCTATGATTCGAAATGCTTTGGCGATGTCGGCAAAGGGGAAATCCATCTGGTTGCCCGCGCCCTCCAGCGCCGCCATGACCCCCCGCACCCTGCCAACCCCGGCAGAGTCGAGGGCCTCAGGGCCCCGGTCCCAGTAAAGCTGCCGGAAGTAGTCGCGCACCGCGTCAAGGCCGAGCGGGTCGGCGTGGCGGGCCATGATCCCGGCCCCGATCCCGGCGAATTGCTTCAGGTCCGCTGGCGGGGCGAAATCTCCGAGGCTGCGGAAAACGAAAACCTCGCCGTGCGCCCGTTTGCCCTCGCGGTTGCAACGCCCCGCCGCCTGGGCGATGGAGTCTATCCCCGCCACCTCGCGCCAGACCTGCGGGAAATCCACATCCACCCCGGCCTCGACCAGCGAGGTGGCCACCAGCCGCACGGGGCGGCCATGGGCCAGCGCATCCCGCACATCCTGCAGCA
Source organism: Paracoccaceae bacterium (assembly GCA_026995265.1). Lineage (GTDB taxonomy): Bacteria > Pseudomonadota > Alphaproteobacteria > Rhodobacterales > Rhodobacteraceae > UBA3077. The sequence goes on along the minus strand of JALWPC010000022.1, from coordinate 2,744 downwards.
CCTTGCGCCGGTGGGCGGCGGTCATCAGGGTGGTTAGCAATGTGGCCCCGGGCAAATCGGCCAGCGCATCATAAAGCGCCCGCACATGGCGACGGTTGTTCAGAATGGCCAGAACCTGCTCTTGCGCGGCGATTTTTCCGGCCAGAGCCGCATCATCCAGCGCGCCCGCATCCCTGACCCGCACCCGGCGCAGCGCCTCGTAGAGCGCGGGCGGGTCGGGGGCGATTTCGCGCAGGTCATCGCGCGCCAGCCCCTCGGGGGCGGGGAAGCCGTCTTCCTTGATCAGGGCGGGCTGAGTGGCGGTGCAAAACACCACGCTGGCGCCATAGCCCCGCGCCAGTTCTTTCACCGCCGCAAGGCAGGGGCGCAGCAGGCGCAGCGGCAGGGTTTGGGCCTCGTCCAGCACGATCACCGCTCTGGCCAGCCGGTGCAGTTTGCGGCATTTCGAAGGACGGTTGGCATACAGGCTCTCGAAGAATTGCACCGCAGTGGTGACAATGATCGGGCGATCCCAGTTTTGCGCCGCCAGCTTGAGGCGCTCGCCTTCCTTCGGGTCGTCCAGCCCGTCCCAGTCAAAGCCCGCATGGTGTTCCAGCACCGCGTCGTCGTCGCCAAGCGCTGTGCGGAACACATCGGCGGTTTGTTCGACAATCGAAGTGTAGGGGATGACATAGATCACCCGCTTCAGCCCGTGCTTGCGGGCATGCGCAAGAGCAAAGGCCAGCGAGGTAAGGGTTTTGCCGCCCCCCGTGGGCACGGTGAGCGTAAACAGCCCGGGCGGATTTTCCGCCTGCGCGCAGGCATGGGCCAGAACCCGGGCGCGCAGCCTGTTGATGGGGCTTTCGGGCGGGCCAAAGGCGGCCAGACGGGCGGTCAGTGCCTGCTCCAGCCCGTCCAGAGACCCGGCCCAGCCGCGCACATTCTGTCGCCCTTCCACCTTGTCATAAAACCTTTCGGTTTCCAGAAAATCCGCATCCACCAGCGCGGAAAACAGCATGCGGGTAAAAAAGTGCAGGGTAAAATTGGAAACGCCCTGCGCGTTGGCTAGCGGGGCCGGGGTGGAGAGGGCGGGCAGGGTGAGGCCCTCCGGCAGCTTCAGAAGCGCCGCTTGCTGCAAGCGCTCGTTCAGCGGGGTTGCCGGTTTGCCAGAAACGGGGCCAAGCCCGTTGGGCAGCCCCGCATGATGCCCGGCAATACCATAGGCCAGCACCTTGCCCGCGCCCCCCAGATGGGTGTCGGCAAAACGGGCCCCCTCGCCGCTATGGGGGTCGGACCCGCGCTCACCCCGCAAATACGCCTGAAACCCGGGCTTGCTTTTGCCCAGATCATGCAGCAGCCCCGCAGCTTCGCCCCATGCCTCTGCCGAAAAACCGGCGGCATTGTGCCCGCAGGCCCGGGCTACAGCCTCAAGATGATCCGCCAATGGCTCCCAGTCTTCCGGGGATCGGCCCCGGATAGAGTGGGCAAACAGATTGTCGGACGAAAATTCCATTTTACAAGCGAGAATTCCATGATGTGATTCCCCTTAAGATAGTAAGCTTTTTTTATTTCCGCGCAAGATGAAGTGACTCGCGAAAACTACGGGCCAGGCGGTGTCATGCGTCCCGGTTCTCGAAAATCTCGCCGGTGACCAGATAGCTGACCTGCTCGGTGATATTGCATATCTGGTCCCCTGCGCGCTCCAGGTTTTTAGCGATATGGGCGCGCAGGGCGACCACATCCACATCTTTGTCATAAATGTTCTTGCCCTCGACCTTGATTTCACCCTCGACGCGGCAAATATCCACGAGATCGTTCATGCGGTTAATCGAGCGCAGAAAGGTGAATTTCCCGCAGCCCGAGGGCAAAAGCCGAAAGGGTTTTGGCGCTGTCAAACGCCCGGTCGCCCATCAGCAGCGCCACGGTCTGCGCGGTCACGGTGGGAACGGCCTCCAGCGGTTGGCCGTGAGGTTGGCTACCAGCTTTTGCACAATCAGGTTATCGTTTTCGCCGGCTTCAATATAAGCCCCGTCTTCGCGCAAGGTCATGCACTCGGCCTTGAACGCGGCCTTGTCGATGGCCTTCAGCGCTTCGATCTCGGGGAAGGTTTTGCAGCCACCCTCCATGGCCAGCTCGGCAGAGGCATCCCGCGTGCCGGATGTGGGCGGCGGGCCCATCACCTCAATCTTGACCGCCGGCAGGTCGGGGTTGACATCGGCCCATGTGACATTCGGGTTCGGCACAAAGCCACCATTGCCGTCGGGCACGTTCTTGGCCAGCGCTAGGAAAATATCGCGCAGGGTCAAATGCATTTGCGGGGCGTTAATCGCGTTGGCAATGGCGATCCCGTCATAGCCGATTTTTACTTCGGTAATCCCGGTCTCGCCGTTCTCGACACAGCGTGCCACCTCGGACGCCTTGATCCGGCGCGAAGCGTTGGTGATGTCCGGCGTGTCAGGGCCGACACCGGCGCAAAACAACTTCAGCCCGCCACCGCCCACACCCTATACCTTCCCTGCCCTGTTATCTCTCTGATCAAGCCCGGGCCGGCAAAGGTATTGAGGTTTCGCCGCGCGGTGGCCTTGTCACAACCGGTGAGGGTGGCAACCATCCCCGCCGTTAGCGCTGGCGTCTCCAGCAGGGCTTTTATCAATCGCGGCGGTGTTTTGCCCGAAAGCCCCTTGGTGGCGGCTTCGGCTTTCCTTCGCCACTCCTCCAGCCTGTCCAGCTCCATTTCGGCCTTCAGGCAGGCGTTTTCCACCGCC
>JALWPC010000021.1 GCA_026995265.1 Paracoccaceae bacterium | reverse complement strand
AACAGGCGGTCTAGGACGGCGTGAAACTCTACCTCTGTGAGAAGCCATCCCAGGCCCGCGACATCGCCCGGGTACTGGGTGTACGAACGAAGGGTGACGGCTGCCTGCATGCTGGCGATACCACCATTACCTGGTGCTTCGGTCACCTGCTGGAGATGCTCCCACCCGATGGCTACGACCCCGCCTATAAACGCTGGCAACTGGAGGCCTTACCCATCATTCCTGAGCAGTGGAAATTGGCGGTCAAGAAGGAGGCGCGCAAACAATTCGGCATCATTCAACGATTACTGAAGAATGCTTCCAGTGTCGTGATTGCCACCGACGCTGACCGCGAAGGTGAAACCATCGCCCGCGAGGTGTTGCAGCTTTGCCAATGGCGCGGGCCCGTAACCCGGCTGTGGCTCTCGGCGCTGGATGATGCCAGTATCCGCAAAGCGCTTGACAATGTACTCCCCGGCTCCCGTACCGAAGCGCTCTATCACGCCGGACTGGGTCGCGCCAGGGCCGACTGGCTGGTGGGTATGAATCTCACCCGCGCCTATACCCTCATCGGCCGTCAGGCTGGCCATGACGGGGTGCTCTCCGTGGGCCGGGTGCAAACCCCGGCACTCAATCTGGTGGTCGAGCGCGATCTGGCTATCGAGAATTTCTCACCCAAGCCCTATTACGAGGTCTACGCAACATTCCAGGTCAAAGCAGGCAAGTTCACGGCCAGGTGGCTTCCACCCGTGGACGCTGCCGATTCCGAGGGCCGCTGCACCAGCCTTTCGGCGGCCCGCACCCTGGCGCAGAATATCGAGAGCCAACAGGGTGAGGTGATCAAGGCAGACACAACACGGGAGAAAGAAGCGCCCCCCTTACCTTTCGATCTGTCTTCGCTGCAGCAGGAGGCCTCGAAACGCTGGGCAATGGGCGCCCAGGCGGTGCTCGATACCGCTCAGGCCCTGTATGAAACGCACAAGGCATTGACCTATCCACGCACCGACTGCCCTTACCTGCCAGACTCACAACGGGCTGAGGCAACACAGGTACTCGCCGCTTTGAAGCAATCCGATGACGCCTATACTGCTCTGGTTGACGGTGCAGACGCCAATCTACGCTCCAGGGCATGGGACGACAAAAAGATCACCGCCCACCACGGCATCATTCCTACCATGACAGCCACCGTTGTGTCGAAGATGTCGGAACCGGAACGACAACTCTACGATTTGGTCTGCCGCAGATACATCGCCCAGTTCTACCCGGCGTATGAATATGACAAGACCATTATTGAGGTCATCACCTGTGACAACACGTTTCGCGCTACCGGCAACGTGCCGCGAGTCGCTGGTTGGCGAAGCCTGTTGAATCAAACCGGGTCGGGACAAACCAGGACAGACAATCCGGATAGAAACCGCGACCTGCCGGCAGTGACCACCGGCGAAGCGGCACACGTCATAAGCGCCCGCCTCGATACCAAAGAAACCAAACCACCGCCTCGTTACACCGAAGGCACATTGATCGCCGCCATGAAATCCATTGGCAAGCAGATCGACGACCCGAAACTCAAAAAGGTATTACGCGAAACCTCCGGAATCGGGACTGAAGCCACGCGCGCCGGCATTATCGAAACCCTGCTGCAACGGGGCTTTTTAAAAAAGGCAAGGAAACATCTCATCAGCACGCCGACCGGCCGTAGCTTGATCTCCATGCTGCCTGCACCGATCAAGGACCCGGCCACCACGGCGCTGTGGGAGCAAGGGCTGGATGATATCGCTCAGGGGCGTGGTGATCTCACCGCGTTTGTCACCGGCCAGACCCGATGGATCGAGGACATCCTGCGCCAAGTCAAACAGCAGTCCGCATCAGCCACAACTCACGCCTCCGGCTTCGCGAGTGACGACGATCAAACCCGGCACCCTTGTCCCGAGTGCGCCAAACCCCTGCGACGGCGCAAAGGCAAGAATGGATGGTTTTGGGGCTGTACAGGTTATCCGGATTGCAAGTGCACCTTACCGGATAGTCGAGGGAAACCGGGGAAAGCCAAACCGCGAACCACGACAAGGTCGCGTCATACAAACTCGAAGGCCGGTGACCAATGCCCCCAATGTCGTTCCGGCAAGCTGGTGCAACGTTCCATGAAAAATGGCAGGAATGCTGGCAGAGCCTTTATCGGCTGCACGGCCTATCCAAAGTGTAACTTTTTTTCCTGGGCATAGATCAATAATATCAATTAGTTACCACACATTAACCGAATCAGGGCCAGTCACATGAAACAGCGGGTGGACATTGCATATCAAAATACCTAGA
>JALWPC010000020.1 GCA_026995265.1 Paracoccaceae bacterium | reverse complement strand
TCCCCGAAGGGCCAACCAGCGCCAGGCGCCCCTCGGGCCAGTTCGCCCAGCCCTCAAGCTGCGCCACCGCCTGCGCATTGCAGGGGGCGACGAAAAAGTCATCCCGCCCAAGGGCCTGGCGGATGGGGAGGTCCAGCACCAGTTGTTCGGCCACGCTCAATCCTCCTCCGCGCCTGGCGGGCCTTTATAAAGCGGGCCGTCCGTATATTGGTCGATCAAAAAGCGACCAATCACCCCGATGCTGGCAGAGACCGGCACCGCAATCAGCAGCCCCACAAAGCCCAAGAGCGCGCCAAAGGCCGAGAGCGAGAACATCAGCCAAACAGGGTGCAGCCCCACCGAGCCGCCCACCAGCTTGGGGCTAAGGATATTGCCCTCGACAAATTGCCCAAAGGCAAACACTGCCGCGACAACACCGATCCAGATCGGGTCCTCCCAGAACTGGAAGATCGCCACGCCGATGGAAAGCCCGCCGCCAGTGATCGACCCCACGAACGGGATAAAAGAGATCAGCCCCGCCACCAGCCCGATCACCGCCCCGAAATGCAACCCGATCAGCACCAGCGAGATGGCATAAAAGCTGCCCAGAATAATGCCAACCGTGATTTGCCCGCGCACAAACCCCGCCAGCACGCGGTCTATATCGCGGGCCAGGGTGCGGATGGTTTCGATATGCTCGCGGGGCAGCCATGAGTCTATTTTGGCGGTGAGCCTGTCCCAGTCCAGCAGAAAGTAAAAAGATACAACAGGGGTGACCACCAGTAAAACAAGGAAATCCACCAGCGCCAGCGAAGAGCTCACCGCCCCGTTGACAAAAACGAGGCTCTGGTCTTTCAAAATGCTCTGAAGCGTGGCCAGCCCCCGCCGCAGCATAGAATCCGGCACAAGAATTTGCGGGAACCGCTCCTGTAGCCAGCTTTGAAACTGTGCCACCAGCTCGGGCGCGGCCTTGGCAAGGCCCGCAAGCTGGTCGATCAGCAGGGGCAGTACCAGCAAGATGATTAATAGCGCAACCATTGAGGAAATGGCGCAAATAACCACCGTTGCCCATAGCCTTGAAAACCCTAGGTTTTCCAGCCTGTCGGCCAAAGGGTCAAGGAAATAGGCAATCGCCGCCCCTGCTATATACGGGGTGAGCGCCCGGCCAAGCAGCCAGAAAAATACAGCCACCACAAGCGCGGTGCCCCCCCACCATTGCATCTGTTTTTTTGCACTCAGACCCATGGTGTTTCCTACTGAAATTGCTCGTTGAGCAGCCGCTCTTCCAGCCCGTGGCCGGGGTCAAACAACAGCACGTGGAAAATGTCCGGTTCGATGGCAATATCCACCCGCAGCACGTTTTTCACATCACTGGAATCCGCCACCGCCGAAACAGGCCGCTTTTCCGGCTCCAGCACCTCAAAGCTTATATCCGCATCCATGGGCAACAGCGCCCCGCGCCAGCGGCGCGGCCGGAAGGCGGCCACAGCGGTGAGGGCCAGTATATTGGCGCCGATAGGCAGAATAGGCCCGTGGGCTGAATAGTTATAGGCGGTGGAGCCCGCCGGGGTCGAAACCAGCGCGCCGTCGCACACCAGGCGGTCCATCCGCACCCGCCCGTTGACCGAGATCCGCAGCTTGGCCGCCTGTGGCCCCATACGCAGCATCGAAACCTCGTTGATCGCCAGCGCCTCCTCTTTGGTGCCATCCACGCAAAGCGCGTGCATTTTCAGCGGGTGAATTTCCGCGCGCTCGGCAGCGGCAATGCGCGCGGGCAGGCCCTCTTCGCCGTAATCATTCATCAAAAAGCCCACCGTGCCCTGGTGCATCCCGTATACCGGTGCGGGCAGGCTTTGGGCTGCGTGAAGGGTAGACAGCATAAAGCCGTCGCCACCAAGGGGCACGATCACATCGGCCTGCGCAAGCGGGGCCTGCCCGTAAACATGCACCAGCCGCCGCATGGCCGCCTGCGCCTTTTCGGTATCGTTGGCGGTAAAATGTATTTTTTCAAACGCCATAAAGGCTCCCCAGTTTCCCGCTATATTTGCAAGCATGGCCGCAGTTTACAAGCGCCCATTTCCAAACACCCCCACCACCGCACCCGGCCCGCCTTGTGGCCCTCCACTCGGGCTTTTTGCTACGCAAAAAGACCTCGCGTTTGGGCGGTGGCGGCGCGGCGAGCATTGTATGCGTGGCAAGATTGCATCCGCGCCGCGCTGCATCATGTTTTTTTGTGGCCAGCGCCGCAAAGGAAGACGCCTTCCCGCAATTCCAAATTGGAAAAATATCCTGGGGGTGAGCGCTTGCGCGAGGGGGCAAAGCCCCCTGCCACAGGCACATACGCCCCGGCGCGGCGCGGGTGCAGTCTTGCCAAGCAGAACACCGCCCCGCGCGCCGCCTCCACCGGTCGGACATCTGCGCGCATTTGCCGTTTTTGACTTGTGCCAAAGCCCCCTTCCCCCTTATAGCACCCCCAAACCAACCCATAGGAGCGCGCCATGACCACCGATTCCGGCTTTTTCACCGAACCCCTCGCCACCCGTGACCCCGAGATCAAAGCCGCCCTGACCGGCGAGCTGGGCCGCCAGCGCGCCGAGATCGAGCTTATCGCCAGCGAGAACATCGTCTCCGCCGCCGTGATGGAGGCCCAGGGCTCGGTGTTGACCAACAAATACGCCGAGGGCTACCCCGGGCGGCGCTATTATGGCGGCTGTGAATTTGCCGATGTGGCCGAGACCCTCGCCATCGAGCGCGCCAAGCAGCTTTTTGGCTGCGACTTCGCCAATGTGCAGCCCAATTCCGGCAGCCAGATGAACCAAGCGGTGTTTCTGGCACTGCTGAAACCCGGCGACACCTTTATGGGGCTGGACCTGAATTCCGGCGGCCACCTGACCCACGGCTCGCCGGTGAATATGTCCGGCAAGTGGTTTAACGTCGTTTCCTACGGGGTGCGCAAGCAGGATGAATTGCTGGATATGGCGGCCATTCGCGAAACCGCCCTGCAAAACAAACCCAAGCTGATTGTGGCCGGCGGCACCGCCTATTCGCGCATCTGGGATTGGGCGGCGTTCCGCGAAATCGCCGACGAGGTTGGGGCGTATCTGATGGTCGATATGGCCCATATCGCCGGGCTGGTGGCGGGTGGGCAGCACCCCTCGCCCCTACCCCATGCCGATGTGGTCACCACCACCACCCACAAATCCTTGCGCGGCCCGCGTGGCGGCATGGTGCTGACCAACAACCCCGATATTGCCAAAAAGATCAACTCGGCGGTGTTCCCCGGGCTGCAGGGCGGGCCGCTTATGCATGTGATCGCCGCCAAGGCCGTGGCCTTTGGCGAGGCCCTGCGCCCCGAGTTCAAGACCTATGCCGCGCAAGTGGTTACCAATGCCCGCGCCATGGCCGACCAGCTTATGAAAGGCGGCATCAATGTGGTGTCTGGGGGCACCGACAACCACCTGATGCTGGCCGATTTGCGCCCGAAAGGCGTGACCGGCAAAGCCACCGAAGCCGCCCTTGGCCGCGCCGCCATAACCTGCAACAAAAACGGCGTGCCCTTTGACCCTGAAAAGCCGTTTGTGACCTCGGGCATCCGCCTTGGCACCCCGGCGGGCACCACCCGCGGCTTTACCGAATCAGACTTCCGCGATATTGCCGACTGGATTGTGGAAGTGGTGGACGGGCTGGCCGCCAACGGGCCGGAAGGGAATGGCGAGGTCGAGGCCGCCGTTGCCGCCAAAGTGGCCGAACTTTGCGCCAAACACCCTATGTATCCAAATCTCTGAACCACAACATTTAGTGGCGCGCCACGAGTTTTAGACGAGATTTATGCGTTTTGGTAACTCTTCGGTAACCTTTCTGAGCGATACGTTAAGCACACAAAAAAGGAAACCGGAGGCACCCGAGATGGGACTACAGGCAATCATTTTTGACGTGGATGGCACGGTGGCAGAGACCGCCGACCTCCACCGCGCGGCCTTCAACCGCGCCTTTGAAGAACATGGCCTAAGCTGGCATTGGGATCGGGCGATCTATGCCCAGCTTATGCCCGTGGAATTTACCCCGCCAAAATTGCGGCTGTTTGCGGTGGCGGCACGGCGCGCGGGCGGGCAGGCGCCCAGCCATGAGGTGCTGGCCAAAATCGCCACACGCAAGGCGCATATTTTCAGTGATCTGGCGCGCAATGGCGCGGCACGCTTGCGCCCCGGCGTGGCGCGGCTGCTGCAGGAGGCGCAGGCCGAGGGGCTGCTGCTCGGGGCGGTGTCCACCAGCACCCGCGCCGAGACCCAGGCGCTACTGTCCGCTACGCTTGGCGTCCACGGGCTTGGCTGGTTTTCCAGCTTGAAAACGGCGGAGGACGCGCAGGTGCCCACGGCGGAACGCTCTCTTTATCAGGGGGTGCTGGATGATTTCGGCATTGAGGGGCGGCGCGCCATCGCCATTGACGACAGCGCCACCGGCACAACAGCCGCCTACCGCTGCGGCCTGCCGGTGCTGGCCACCCCCAGCCTCTACACCGCCCGCCACAGCTTTGCCGAAGCGGCGCTGACGGTGAGCGACCTTGGCCACCCCGCCGAGCCCTTCACCGTGATCAGCGGAGACGCCAAAGGCCATGCCTGCGTGAGCCCGGCCCTGCTGCGCGACATCGCCAGCCCGAAAGCAGCCGCCGCTTAACCGATTATTCATTTAACGGGTGCATTTTAAGGGGAAATAATCAAAAGTCGACGCTATGAAAACAGTTTTTCTTATCCTCGTGTGCCTGCTTTCTTTCGGCCCTGCATCGGCGCAACAGGGCCCCTCTGTCAGCTTTGGTGCCAGCACTTTGGGCGCAACGCTTGAAGCGGGTTACCGGATCGGCCCGAATTTCGGGATGCGCGGCATCGTCGGCTTTGGACAAGCGAATTTTAGCAGCAGTTTCAACGGCGCGCCGCTTACCGGCACGGCGATTATCGGTGGCACCGGCCTGCTGGCTGACATATATTTTGGCAGCGGTGCCCGCTTGTCAGCTGGCGGCATAGCCCCCCGCTACGGGGCTGACCTTTCTATTACCGGCGACATAACCATCAGCGGCACCACCGTTAACAACGTTGATATTTCCGGCTCCATTAACACGAATAACCGGTTTGCTCCCTTGGTGGCGGTCGGATACGAAAAGACGTTTCGCAATAATTGGGGCATAAGCGCCGACCTTGGCGCGATGTATATCGGCGGATTTTCCCTGTCAGCCACGGATAACAGCGGCCAAATCCCGCAGGCGAACCTTGATTCAGAGCTGGCCAGCACCACTGCCCAGCTTGGCAAAATTTCCATTTTACCTTTTGCCAAAATCAGTGTCAGTTTCGCGTTTTAGGCCCGCCCGTGGGCGCTAAACCTCCGCAGTCGCGGAGTCACCGGCGGGCCAATAAGTGCAGCAATTAAGCACAAAAACGCTTAAAATTCCACAACCGCGCCCACATAGACAACGGCCGTGCCCGCTTTGCCGGTGGCAACGGTGGCTGGAGCTACATCCATCAGGGAAGCCGATTTCCCCAGCCCGAAGATATAATTCACCCCGGCGCGGTAGCGCATATTCCCGTGGCCGCCAAACTCGGCCCCAACGCCAACCATCGGCGAAAACCCTGTGGCCTTAACGGTTTGGTCAACAAATGTGGCGCTATTCGGGGTGCGGTCATAGGTTATGGCGCTGGACCAGTAAACCGCCCCGCCTTTCACAAATGGCGTAAAAGCCTGATTGCCGGTTTCAAATTTATACACGCCGCTGAGCGACACCATCAGGCTGTTTTGCTTGAATGTGCCCGAGCTCAAAGGCTGGGAATACGAAATATCCAGCGATTGCAAATATCCGAGGCCCGCCTCAATCCCGAAGGACGGCGTTATCTGGTTGCCAATGAAAACCTCGCCAAATGCGCCCAGTGGGTTGCTGTTACAGGTGTATGAGGCATCCGTCACGCAGAGTTGCGGATTGGTAAAAATATTGTCGCTGTTAAAGGCGTTAATACCCGCCCCCAAACTGCCACCGCCATACCAGCCGCCTGCATATGCCCCTGCAGGAACAAAAGCTACGCTACACAATAATGCTGTTCGCAAGAATTTCATATCTATATTCTCCATTCTTATTCGTTTTTGTGCTTTCCTAATGCCAAATTTGCGGGCACCTGTAAACATTTTTTAGCACCTTTTTGGGGGCGAACGGCTTACATGAACCCTTTTCCAGCGCCCGCGCTGATTGGCCCGCCCTGGGAGACCAGCCCGCGCACCATGCAGAGGTAAATTTCCTCGATCTGGTCAAGGCTCAGGCGGCCATCGCCTTTATACCAGGTGCTCACCCCGGTGAGCATGGCGATAATGGCATAAGAGGATAATTTGGTATCGCACAGCGCAAACCGGCCCGAGGCGTTGCCCTCTTGCAAAATGTCCCCGAGCAGCCCTTCGTATGCCCGCCGCTTCGCCTCGATCAGGGCGAAGTTTTCCGGCGTCAGGTTGCGCAACTCCATATAGGAGATAAAAATCTCGTCGCCACGGTTGAGGTGGAAGCGGATATGAAAGCGCACGAAATGTTCGAGCTTGGCCATGGCGTCGCCCGCGACCCCGGCGAGCTCGGCCCGCCAGGCCTCCAGAAGCTCGTCCATATGGCGGTCCATGATCTGGAAAAGCAGGGTTTGCTTGTCGGGCGTGTAAAGGTAGAGCGCCCCCGCCTGCACCCCCACCTCGGTGGCGATCTGGCGCATGGACACCGCCGCATAGCCGAATTTGGCAAACAGGCGCGTGGCGGCGGCGCGCAGCTCGCGGGCGGTTTTTTTACCGTCTGATCCTGATTTTCTGGCCATTGCGCCCCCGGTTTTTCCCAAGCTAACTGAACAGGCGTTCAAATAGCAAGAAAAACCTGTTGGTCACACCGCTAATCAAGCCGATTATGCATAAAACTACCGTTTTGCTCTTTTCTTCAGACTTTCACCCTTTGCTTGTTTCTATGCATACCAGGACACCGGCTCGTCGTGTTCATCTCATGACTATTAACCTAGGTTAGTATTCATCTTGATACGCTTTTATGCTTTAATATCATGTTCTTGGATATAGTTTAACGGTTAACCGTTTAAAGTGGGTATCTTGACTGATACTAACCTTGGTTGTTTTCGGTGAATACAAAACCCATCAGGTTTTGACGCAAAAGAGCCGAGAGCGCCCCAGGCACACGCTCAAGGGCCATGCGAATTGCAGCCCTAGCGCAGGTCGAACCGGTCTTTCACATAGCTGCCCGGCGCGTCTTCCAGCCCGTCTTCAACCGGGCGGGCGGGCCGTTTTTTGCCGCTGTGCTTTTTGAGCCAGTTATGCCAGTCGCCCCACCAGCTCCCCGGGGTTTCCCCGGCCTTGGCCAGCCAGTCTTCCAACGTTTCGCACCCGTCCATTTCGGCGGTCCAATACTGGTATTTACCAGCGGCCGGCGGGTTGATGACCCCGGCGATATGGCCAGACCCGGAAAGCACGAAGCGGTTTTGGGCATGGGTGAGCATCCGCGCGCCGCGATAGACGGAATCCGCCGGGGCGATATGGTCTTCTTTAGTGGCGACATGATAAACGGGCAGGCGCACATCTTCCGGGCTAACTCCTTGGCCAAACAGCGTAAAATCCCCGCGCGCGAAGGCGTTTTCCATGTAGAAGCGGCGCAGGTAATAAAGGTGCAGCCTGGCGGGCATTCCCGTGCTGTCGGCGTTCCAGTAGAGCAGGTCAAACGGGAACGGCGCCTTGCCCAGCAGGTAATTGTTGACCACGTAGGACCAGATCAGGTCATTGGCGCGCAACAAGTTGAAGGCGCTGGCCATGGCCTGGGCGGGCAGGTAGCCGTCGGGCATCTGCGCCTCGAGCTCGGCGAGCATCTCTTCATCGGCAAAGATTTGCAGCTCGCCGGCATCGGAGAATTCAAGCTGGGTGGTGAACAGCGTGGCCGAGGACACCCGGGTGTCGCCGGTCTTGCCCAGATAGGCCAGGAGCGGGCCAAGAAGCGTGCCACCGACGCAATAACCGGCGATATTCAGGCTTTTCCGGCCCGTCGCCGCCAGCGCCGCATCCATCGCATCCAGCACCGCGCGGGCATAGCTCTCCCAGGTCTCGTCCCGCTGCGCCTCGGTGGGGTTGACCCATGAGATCATGAACACCGTATAGCCCTGCGCCACCAGATATTTGACCAGAGATTTCTTCTCGTTGAGGTCCAGAATGTAAAATTTGTTGATCCATGGCGGCACGAACAACAGCGGGCGGGTGAACACCTGCGCAGTGGCGGGCGCATATTGGATAAGCTGCAACACATTGTTTTGCCAGATGACTTTCCCCGGCGTTACCGCCATATCGCGCCCCACCTCGAACGCCGCCATATCGGTTTGCCGGATCAGAAGCTGGCCATGGCCGCGCTCGATGTCCTCCAGCATCATCCGCAGGCCCCGCACAAGGTTCTGGCCGTTTTCAGCGGCGGTGGCCTCCAGCACCTCGGGGTTGAGGGCGAAGAAATTGGCCGGATGGATGGCCTCGATATAGGTGCGGGTGTAAAAGCGCAGCTTTTTGCGGGTGGCGGGGTCAACTTCGGCTTTGTCCACCTGCGCCTGCAGCCAGTCCGCGGTGAACAGATAGGCGTGTTTGATATGGTCAAACAGCGGGATGTCCGACCAGCCCTTATGGGCAAAGCGCCTGTCCTTGCGGGGGGCAGGCGCGGGCGGCGCGGCCCCGGACCAGCGTTGCAGGGTCTCCAGCCACAGGCTGTGCTGGCCGAGCCAGTAATCGGCCGTGGCCCTGGCCAGCGCCTCCGGCTCGCGCCACAGCGCGGCGTTGATCTCTTCCAGCGCCTTCACGGGCGAGGCCTGCCCCCGCTGCTCGGCCAGCGCCGCCTGCCATATCTGCAGGGAGAGGGTTGAAATCTCGGCAAAGGTCTCAGCCGTGGCCGCCACCTGACGGGCCAAATCCTCCGGCTCTTTCGGACTCTGCGACATGGGCGGGCCTTTCCTCTGCGCTTGCGCCCGCGGGGGCGAGCAGATACATTTGCTATGGCATTTACAACTTTTTCAAGGGGAAAATCCGCTGCGCGCCTCGACCATTCTCTTTTTCGCCGCCAGCCTGGCGCTCGGGGGCTGCTCGATCAACGACGATCTGCGCCAGATTCGCGGGACTATCCCCGCGCGAGTGGAGGGGCTGGCCTGGATGGAGCTGCAGCCCCTCGGCCATTTCGCCGCCCTCACCGCGCCGCAGCCCGCCCCGGACCCCCGCAATATGGC
>JALWPC010000019.1 GCA_026995265.1 Paracoccaceae bacterium | reverse complement strand
GCCTGCATGGTCGCCGCCTATTTCCAGCGCGAGCAGATTCCGGGCAAAGTGGTGCTGCTGGACCCGAACCCGCAGCCGACCATCAAGGCCGAAGGCTTCCTCGCCGCCTTTAGCGAGCTTTACGGCGATGTGCTGGAATACCGGACCTCGACCGCGGTTCAGGGCGTGGATGTGGCCAATAACAAGGTGATCACCGAGTTTGACGAGGTGACCTTTGCCGATGCCGCGATTTACCCCCGCGTGCGCGCCTCGCGCCTGATCGAGAATCTCGGGCTGGCAGATCCGGCTTCGGCGCAGAAAGAGGCCAATATCGACCAGCTCAAGTATCACATCAAGGATGACGAGCACACCTATGTGACCGGCGACAGCCGCCCGATGCCGTTCTCGAAATCGGGTAACACCTCCAACACCGAGGCCAAGATTGTGGCCAAGATGATCGCCGCCCATGCGGCGGGCAAAGAGATGGTCTGGGAAAGCCCGCGCACCATTTGTTACTCGATGGTCGGGGCTGCGCCTCAGGAGTCGATCATGGTGGATGCGAAATATGCCCATGACGGCACCGGCAACGGCTGGCACTTCACCGATGTGACCATGATCAATGATCGCACCGAAGACCTGGCCCGCGCCAATATCGAGTGGGGCAAAGGCCTCTACCGCGATATGTTCGGCGCTTAACGCCACTCTGGCCGCGCCTCACCGGGGCGCGGCCTCCCCCTTGCATCTGGAGACAATTATGACGACACGGTATGACCGCCGCGGCTTCATGGGGTTTTGTGGCAAATCGGCATTGGCGGCCGGTATGGCTGGCGCCGCTGGCACCTTGCCAACCGCCGCCATGGCCGACCTGCTCGAAGACGCCCCTACAGTAAAACTGCTGGATAAGGACGGCGCGCCGCTGAAGGCTTCCGAGCTTGCCCCCAACACGACGCTGATTTTCAATTACCCCTATGTGGCCACGCCGGTGATGCTGATCGTGCTGGACGCCCCCACCGAGGCGGACACCCAAACCAAAGACGGCGAGGGCCACACCTATCTGTGGCAAGGCGGGGTGGGGCCGGGGCGCAACATTGTTGCCTATTCCGCCATTTGTGCGCATCTGCTTTCCTATGTCGGGCATGAAACCGCGTTTTTGCATTATAACACCGAGGAAAACGAATTCGGCCACGCGAAGGTGATCACTTGTTGCGCCCATGGCAGCAGCTATGACCCCGCCAACGGGGCCAAGGTGGTGGCTGGACCCGCCGAATATCCGCTGGCGACGGTCAATCTGGCCTATGACGAGGCTGAAGATTCGATCAGCGCCACCGGCGTGATCGGCACCGAGTTGTTCAAGAAGTTCTATGACTCCTTCCGGCAGGACTTGCGCAGCGAATACGGCCGCGCCAAATACCGCAAGATCGTCACCGAGGGCGCGGTTGCGCTGCCGATTGACGAATATTCGGAATATGTGCTGGAGTGTTAACCGCTTGACCCGCTGGCGGGAATGGGGTTGAATCCCGGCGAAAGCCAAAGGAGCCTCCCCATGCACCAGCCCGTTATTTCCGGCACCGGGGTTTTTACCCCCGAAGAGGTGATCACCAATGATGAACTGGTGGCCGCTTTCAATGAATATGCCGACAGGTTCAACGCCGAGCATGCCGAGGCGATTGCTGCGGGGGAGGTGGCCGAAAAGCCCCATTCCTCCAGCGACTTCATCTTTGCCGCCAGCGGGATCGAGCGCCGCCATGTGATGGATAAATCCGGCGTGCTGGACCCGGACCGGATGTATCCGGCCCTGCACCAGCGCGCGGATGACGAGCCTTCGATCATGGCGGAAATGGCGCTGGATGCCTGCCAGAAGGCGCTGACACAGGCGGGCAAGACGGCGGCTGATGTGGATGCGGTGATCGTCGCCGCCTCCAACATGGAGCGGGCCTATCCGGCGATTGCCATAGAGGTGCAGGACCTGCTCGGAATCAGCGGCTTTGGCTTTGATATGAACGTGGCCTGCTCCTCGGCCACCTTCGGCATTCAGGCCGCCAGCGATATGATCCGCGCAGGTTCGGCCCGGGCGATTCTGGTGGTTAATCCCGAGATATGCTCGGGCCATCTGGAATGGCGCGACCGCGACTGCCATTTCATATTCGGCGATGTGTGCACCGCCACCCTGATTGAGCGCAAGGAGGATGCCGCGGGGCCGCATTTCGAGGTGCTTTCCACCAAATGCCTGACGCAGTTTTCCAATAACATCCGGAATAATAACGGCTATTTGCGCCGTTCCCGCCCCGACGGCATGAAAGATCGTCGCGATATGCAATTCATGCAAAACGG
>JALWPC010000018.1 GCA_026995265.1 Paracoccaceae bacterium | reverse complement strand
CGGGGTTAGCCGCCGCAAAACCCTGAACGGTGCGCAGCAGGTCCGCCGCGCCCACGCCGCAATTGGCACCAAAGGCCAGCGGGCGGTTCTCTATGCCATGCACCATTTCGACCATGCCCGAAGACGTGACCCCCATCATGGTGCGGCCAGCGGTGTCAAAGCTCATGGTGCCCACCCACGGGGCGTTGAGGTTGGCGAAAGCCTCCGCCGCCGCGCGGTATTCCTCGGGGGCAGAAATGGTTTCCAGCCAGAGCACATCGGCCCCGCCCTCCAGCAGCGCCGCGCCCTGCTCCTGAAACATCTCCACGGCCTCCGCGTGGGAAAGCGGCCCCAGCGGCTCGAAGATTTCGCCCGTGGGGCCGATAGAGCCCGCCACCACCACCGGCCGCCCCGCGGTGTCGGCCACCTCGCGGCCCAGTTCGGCGGCCAGCTTGTTGAGCTCCCGCACACGATGCTGCGCGTTGTGCAGTTTTAGCCGCGCCGCCGTGCCGCCAAAGGAGTTGGTCAGGAAAATATCCGAGCCGCTATCGACCGAATCCTGATAAAGTGCGCGGATCTTGTCGGGCTGGTCCACGTTCCAAAGCTCGGGGGCCTCGCCGGATTCCAGCCCGCGATTGAACAGGTTGGTGCCCGTAGCCCCGTCGGCCATCAGCCAGTCTTTTTCCGCCAGAAGCTTGCTCAGCACATCCATCTTATCCAACCTGTTTTTCTGCGATCTGGCGCAAGCGCCCGATCATGGCCCTGAGGCCGTTGCTCCGCTGTGCCGAAAGGTGCTGGTCCAGCCCGAGGCGGCCCAACTCCTTCAGCGCGTCCACCTTTAGCGCATCGCTGTAAGGCAATCCATCATAAAGCGCATGCAGCACCGCAATTAACCCGCGCACGATCATCGCGTCACTATCGCCGGTAAAACGGATAACATCGGCTTCAAGGTCCGGCATGATCCAGACCTGAGAAGCGCAGCCATGCACCTTGGTTTCAGGGATCTTGTGCGCCTCGTCCATCGGCGGCATTTTCTTGCCAAGGTCGATCACATAACGGTAGCGGTCCTCCCACTCGTCGATAAACTCGAAATCCTCGACAATCTCTTCAAA
The DNA here is from genome assembly GCA_026995265.1 of Paracoccaceae bacterium. Lineage (GTDB taxonomy): Bacteria > Pseudomonadota > Alphaproteobacteria > Rhodobacterales > Rhodobacteraceae > UBA3077. The sequence goes on along the minus strand of JALWPC010000018.1, from coordinate 1,221 downwards.
TTTTTCCGTGGCCATAGTCTCTGACTCCTTTTGTCGAGTATTTAGAGACTGCGCGCGCCTCCGTCCACCCCCATGTGGCGCTTTGCCCTTGGGGGGGCGCCTAGCCTTAAAGCTCGATTATTTCCACACCCTTTGGCCCCGCCGAGAGCGCAATCTCACCGTGTTTCAGGCGCAGGGCATCTTCGCCGAACACCTCCCGCCGCCAGCCGGTGAGCGCATGCACATCGGGGGCCTCCTCGCTGGCAATCCGGTCGAGGTCCGCTGCGGTGGCGATCAGCTTGGCCGCCACCCCTTCGCGGGCCGATTTGGCCTTGAGCAGCACCCGCAAGAGGTCTCCCAGCGCCTCGTTGCCCTGGGGTTTTTCGCGGGGTTTGGGGGGCGTGGGCAGGTCTTTTTCCGGCAGGGCCATGGCGGCTTTCACCGCTTTCAGAATCCCCTCGGCAATCGGCCCTTTGCGGCCGTCGCGCAACAGGCGCGATCTCCCCAAATCTTTCAAATCCTTTGGTTTATTTGCCGCCAGCTCCAGCAGCGCATCATCCTTATAAACCCGCGGGCGGGGGATGTTCCTATCCTGCGCGTAACGCTCGCGAAACTCGGCCAGCGCGTGGGCCACCGCCAGAAAACGCGGCGAATTTGTGCGGGTTTTCAGGCGCTTGCCCGCATCCTCGGGGCGGATCACATAGGTATCCGGGTTCATCAGCACCGCCAGTTCCTCCTGCACCCAGGCCTCGCGCCCCTTGGCCTTCAGCTCCCTGTCCAGAAACTCGTAGATCACCCGCAGGTGGGTGACATCGCCAATCGCATAGGTCTTTTGCTTGTCGGTGAGCGGGCGGCGGGACCAGTCGGTGAAGCGGCTGGATTTGTCCACCTGCTTTTTGGCAATCTTGCGCACAAGGGTTTCATAGCCCACCTGCTCGCCAAAGCCGCACACCATCGCCGCCACCTGGGTATCAAAGAACGGCTTGGGGATAACCCCGGCCTCCACCGCGAAAATCTCGAGGTCCTGCCGCGCGGCGTGGAACACCTTGACCACGTTTTCATCCCGAAACAGCGCGTAAAGCGGCGCAAGGTCTATGCCCTCGGCCAGCGGGTCGATGAGCGCCGCGCCCGCCTCGCCCTCGCCGGGCATGGCCACCTGCACAAGGCAGAGCTTGGAATAATAGGTGCGCTCGCGCAGAAACTCGGTGTCTACGGTCACGTAGGGGTGGGTGGCGCAGGCGG
>JALWPC010000017.1 GCA_026995265.1 Paracoccaceae bacterium | reverse complement strand
GTGCCCTCCAGGCGCACCACCAGCGGCACTTTCAGGCCCACTTCCTTCACGGCAGCAATCACCCCCTCGGCGATCACATCGCAACGCATGATGCCGCCAAAGATGTTCACCAGAATGCCCTTAACATGCGGGTCCGAGGTGATGATCTTGAAGGCTTCCGTCACCTTTTCGGTGGTTGCGCCGCCGCCCACATCAAGGAAGTTGGCGGGGGAAGAACCGTAGAGCTTGATGATGTCCATGGTGGCCATCGCAAGGCCTGCGCCGTTGACCATGCAGCCGATTTCACCGTCCAGCGAAATGTAGTTGAGGTCAAACTTCGAGGCGGCCAGCTCCTTGGCGTCTTCCTCGGTTTCGTCCCGCAGCGCCAGAATTTCCGGCTGGCGATACATGGCGTTATCGTCAAAGCCCATTTTGGCATCCAGGCACACAAGGTCGCCCTCGGTGGTGACGATCAGCGGGTTGATCTCCAGCATCTCGCAATCGCGTTCCAGAAAGAGCTTGTAAAGCGTGTTGACCAGCGCCACGCATTGCTTCACCGCCTTGCCCTCCAGCCCCAGCGCAAAGGCCACGCGGCGGCCGTGGAAGCCGGAAATGCCCGAGGCCGGATCAACGCTGAAGCTCAGGATTTTATCCGGCGTCTCGGCGGCGACGGTTTCAATATCCATCCCGCCCTCGGTGGAGCACACGAAGGACACGCGCGAGGACTTGCGGTCCACCAGCAGCGCCAGATAAAGCTCGGTGGCAATGTCGGCCCCGTCTTCTATATATACCCGGTTCACAACCTTGCCCACGGGGCCGGTCTGATGGGTGATCAGGGTGCGCCCGAGCATCTTTTGCGCTTCTTCCGCAGCCTCGGAAACCGATTTGGCGATCCGCACGCCGCCGGCCTCGCCTGCCTCGGGCTCCTTGAAATGGCCCTTGCCGCGCCCGCCCGCATGGATTTGCGCCTTCACAACCCAGATCGGGCCGTCCAGCTCGCCGGCAGCGGTTTTGGCATCTTCGGCCTTCAGCACCGCGCGGCCATCGGAAACAGGCGCGCCATATTCGCCCAACAGCTTCTTGGCCTGATACTCGTGGATATTCATTCGCGTGTCCCTTTTTGCAGCAATGTGCGGTTTGTGCGCCCGTTATGGTTAACAAACCGTATGGTCACCCCGCATTAGACACGAAAAATCGAGTCTGGGAAGCCATTTTGTCGCAGGTTGAGTAAAATCGGGGTGAAAAAATGGTTTTGTGATCACAGTTTTTTTCACTGTGATCACAAAATATTATTGGCGAAATATTATATCCCGCTAGCCCGTAATCGGTGCGTCAAACAGGGCAAAGGGCGCGGTATTGACGGCATACCAAGTGTAAATGCCTTTGACCTTGCTGAGAATAATTCGGCCATCGGCCATTTTTGAAGATGAGACCAAAGCGCGGCGCGGGTGAGTCCGGTGCGCGACTGAAGGCGATATTAGGGCATACCTTCACGCCCGGACACCCGCAAAACCTGAAAGATCATTTGCCGCCCCGAGTGGCAAATGCGTTAAAAAACGTGACCAGTGTTTTCTGCTTAGCTGTTGGTTTCATTGCTATATCCCTGCTTCCAAAGTGTCTATTCTCCTAGGATAATAGAACGGTTTCCATCATAAGATGCGCAAGCATTTCCTATAGTTGAATATCACGCTATTACAAAGCATTACCCCCTGTTGCGCAGCGAACGGTGGTGTAAGGCCCTGTTCATAAAGTTTTGTTAAAACTGTTCCCATGCCAGACAAAAGCCGTGAAGGCTTCGGGAAAATCGCGTCGGGCATGAAACACCAACGCCCTTTGCGTTCCACCGTCTCAAAGTCATAAAGGTGGCCACTGGGATTTGAATACACTCGTTTGGCACCAAGCCAACCGGCGCGATTTTTCCGTTTTCAAAGGTAAGGGAATTCCCGCCCGAACCGCATATTGGCAAAGCAAATACGGTGAAGGCTGCGGCCGACGCCGGTTTTGGTGTGCTTGCACCCCAAGCAATCCTTGCTATAAAGGCCAAAACCAGCGAGGCCTTCCCATGCTCCAGCACCGCCACCTTCTCGGGATCGAGGGGCTGTCCAAAGCCGAGATCACCGCCATTCTGGACCTTGCGGAAGCTTATGCCACCCAAAACCGCTCCCCCCAAAAGCACTCCACCGCGCTTTCCGGCATGACCCAGGTCAACATGTTTTTCGAGCCCTCCACCCGCACGCAATCCAGCTTCGAGATCGCGGGCAAGCGCCTCGGGGCGGATGTGATGAACATGCAGATGGCGGCCAGCTCCATCACCAAGGGCGAGACGCTGATTGATAC
>JALWPC010000016.1 GCA_026995265.1 Paracoccaceae bacterium | reverse complement strand
CCATAATCGGCGGTGAGCTTGTTCACATCGTCGAGCTTGAGCTGGCCCGCAATATCGCCCGCCCAGCCCGCGCCAAAGCTTTCCCAGGCCAGCACATCAACGGGGCGCGCGCCGAGCATCGACCACAACGCCATTTCAACGGCACCGGTATCGGAGGCGGGCACGATACCCACCCGATAATCGGCAGGAATTTCAAGAATTTCGGCCATTTTATCAATCACCGCTTTAAGCTGCGCTTTGGGGGCAGCCGCGCGGTGGGAACGCCCGAGCATGGCCCGTCTGGCAACAGCTTCAAGGCTGTAACCGGGGCGTTTGGGGCATGGACCAGAAGAGAATTCAGGGCGCGCAGGCTTGACCTGCGGCGGCAAAGGGAGGCTCATGGCTGGCTCCTGCATCAGCGCGATATTTCTGAGCCTGCCGCCGCTCGCGCTTACCCGACGACCTGCCCGCCGCGCTGATACCGCAAGGCGCGGGGGCAAATCAAGGGGAAAAACGTCGCGTTTTAGCGAAAAAATGTCGTTTTTTGTTTCCGATGGGAAACCTGTGGCGCGGATCGGGTTGCTTTGGCGCTGGAACGCGAAGGGCTGGAGGAAGCCTCACCGCTTCCTCTCACCCATTTTCCAACCATGGCTACATGCCCCCTTCTTTGAGATGCGGTGCACCGGATCACCCGCGCCTCGCCGCGCGCAGCCTTCGCACCTGTTGCGAGGCTTATTGAGGGGCTTTGCCCCTCTGGCGCAAGCGCCATTCACCCCAGAGTATTTTCAGAAGAATGAAGAAAAATCATCTTCATTCTTCAATAAATACTCATCACCACTGGCCACAAGCGCGGGATTTGCCGCGCGGCGCGGGCATGGTGTTGCCACAAGAAAGATGGTTGACGCGCCGCCACCGCGCCGAAGGCGCGGCGCGGTCCGGCGCTTTAGCGCCGGAAAGGAGGGGGCAACTGCGGATTGTTTACAGCCTTGACATGTGGGCGTTGCCTTGACATGTGGGCGTTATGGTTTATATGTAACCTTAGAGTTACATTAGAAAGGCCACTACCATGTTACAAATTCGTCTTGTGCTCGCAATTGTGGGCGTCTCTATTCTGTCCGGCGTGGTCGCGGGCGGCGTGGCCAGGGGGTTGGGTCTGAATATGGTCGCTACGCTGGAGTTTGTGCAATCCGGCATGGTCGTTCTGACGATCTGGCTGGGCGGGTGGCTTGGCTGGTGGAACAAGGTGGACACCTCGGGCATTTCTGACAACAGCCTGCCGAAAATCCTGCTGCATATGCTGATCGGCGCCGCGATCATAGCCTGCGGGGCGGTGCTGGGCATGCGCTTTGGCGGTAAAATGCCGGGGATGCTGGTGGCTTCGGGGATTGGCGTTATTGGCCTGATCTGGGCGCTGACAGCATCTACGCGTTTCTTTGTCTGGTGGATTGCGGCCCGCAAAAACCCGGCATTGGCCGATGAGCGGATGCGCCTCAACCGGATGAAATCGGAGAAATGGGCCTTGCTGGCCTGCGTGGAAACCGCCCTGATCCTCGGGCTTTTCGACTATGAGGGGTGGCTGGAACTCTCGGGAGCAACGGTCGGGTTTGCGGTGGCGATTGCGGGCCTCGTCGTGGGGTTGGCTACCCAGCTTTGGCTGGAAGCGAAAGACGGCTGATGCGGAGCGGGTTGAAATATGCTTGCGGGTATCACCCTTGACAGAAAGCACATCATCGCTTTATGTAACCCTAAGGTTACAACGGGAAAGAACTCAACATGCCACAGATTCGCCTCATCCTCGCCTTCTTGATCTTTGCTCTTCTAACAAGCCAAATCGCGAGAGCGCTTGCTGAGTGGCTAAACCTGAATTTCCTCGTAACGCTTGTTGTCCTTCAATCAAGCTCGGCCATGCTGATAATGTGGCTCGCGCGTAAGTATAGGTGGTGGGATAAGGTGAACACTTCCGGCATTTCTGACGACAGCCTACAAAAAATCCTGCTACATGCGCTGATCGGCGTAGTGATGATGACCTGCCTACTCGTGCTGCTCCCGCTCATTGGCCGTGATGCGCCGGGGGCGTGGTGGGTATCCTTATGTGCAAACTACGGTGTCCTGTTATGGATGGTCGTGGTCGTCATGCGCCTTGTGGCCTGGAAGGCCGCTGCGCGTAAAAACCCCGCATTGCGCGACGAACGGATGCGCCTCAACCTGCAAAAATCACAGAAATGGGCCTTGTTTGCCTGTATAACCGCCGCAACACTCTTCGGATTTGTCGCTCAACAAGGGTGGCTGGAAGTGTCGGGGATGGCGGTCGGGTTGGCGGTGGTGTTTGCGGGCATGATT
>JALWPC010000015.1 GCA_026995265.1 Paracoccaceae bacterium | reverse complement strand
CGGCCCACCATGCTGCGCAACGAGCCGGACCGGTTTAAGCTGCATGTGCTGTCTTTTGACGAGGTCTATTCCTATCTGGAAAAAACCGTTGATCTGATCCAGAAGCACGGACAGGAGAATGTTCAGATAATCATCACCATTTCGCCAGTGCCGCTGGCGGCCACCCATCGCACCGATGATGTGATTGTGGCCAATTCCTATTCCAAATCGGTTTTGCGGGCCGCCGCCGAAACGGTAATCGCCAGGCGCAAGGACGTCACCTATTACCCGAGCTTTGAATCTGTCAGCCTGAGTGATCGCAAATTAACCTGGGTGAATGATTTCGTGCATGTAACCGATGAAATTGTTTCAGTGAATATCAACCGTATGGTGGATGCCTATGTTGAATCCGAATGGACACTTGAGGACCACAAGAACGCCATTGAAACCGGCGGCGTGCTTATGGCGGTTGAACGCGCGGCGCAAGTGCGGCAAGGCTCACAAGAAGACGCCACGGCGTTTTTTGAGGCCTTCGGGGAGTTCTCCAAAACCTCGCTGGATTTCGCGCTGGAACACGTGCAATATCTGCAAAGCCTTAAGGATTATGCCGGTGTTTTGCGCGTTGTGGAAGCTGCACCCGAGGACCCGCATAACAGGCTCGGACTTATTCATGCCGAAGCTCTGATCAAGCTGGACAAGGCCGAAGAAGCGTTTGATTTGCTCACCGAACAATCAAAATCCGACAAGAACCCGTGGCAACTATGGCATTTCTATCTTGAATCCGCCAAAGCCCTTAATGACGAGGATAAGGTTTTCGAGGTTCTCAACCGGTGGATCGAAGCCTCGCCAAGCGGCGCGGGGCGGGCAAACGGCATGGTCGCCCGCTGGTTTTACGAAAAACGCGACTATGACCGCGCTCTGGAACTGTTTGACATTGGCATATCGATTGACCCGGAAGACGCGCTTATTCGCATCTACCGGACCGAAGCCTTGCTGGCCAAGATGGACCATAAAGGCGCGCAAGAAGAACTCGCGCGCATTGTGCCGCGTATGCCGAATGAAAAAATCCTGCTGGGCCGCCTGAAAGAGCGTATGCAAAGCTGACGGGCTAGATTTCAAGCACCACCCATGCGGGGTCATGGTCGGAACCATCACCGCCATGCTTGGTGCGGCGGTCAATATGGGCCGAGACGACGCTGTCTTTAAGCTTATGGCTCAGCCAGATCTGGTCATACAGCTCATAGCGCGGTATTTCGGGGCCCGGCGGGTTAAACCGATGCGTCCATTGCGGCGATTGCGGCCCCGGCCCCTGGTTGGGGCTTTCGGCTTTGGCAGGGCGGGTTTCCACCGCGTTTTTCAGCGCATTGTGCAGCGGGTCACCATCGGCCGACAGCATCGGCGCGATATAAGGCGATGTCTCCGGGTCGTTCATATCCCCCAGCAAAATGTATTTGCTGCCGCGCCGCTCCTGGCCGGAAATGATGCGCTCGGTCACCTCGGCCTGGCGCTTGCGCCGTGCATTGGCAGCGGCAGCCCCCGCCTCAGGGTCTTGCCCGAAGGGCACAAAATGGCTTTTGAGGTGGGTGTTGTAGAGCGTAAATAGCGGGTTGCCCTCAGTGTCAAGCACCTGAACCTGCAGCAAATCCCGCCCGAAAACCCGTTTGGCCGGCTCATCGGGATGGGTGGCTGTCTGGTGTGAGGTGATCGCCCCCAAGGGCAGTTTGGACATAACACCAACATCGATCATGCGCGGGTCGTTGCCTTCGATCAACACGATATTGGGATACATTTCATCCAGATGGTCCCGGTTGAAGGCCCGCAAGATTTCGATATGTTCCACCTCCTGCACCGCCAGAATATCGCAATCCATCTCTTTGATCCGCCGCGCAATTTCCGCCGTGCCACCCGGGTCTTTCGGCTTCACCAACCGCCCCATAAAGGTTTTTACATCCACTGCCTCAGGTGTAAAGGTTATCGAGATACCACCGGCACCGTTATGCGGGATGTCTGACACCTCGGCGCGAAAATTATAACGGGAAAACAGGTTGTTAAGGTTAAAAGTGCCAATGGATACGCGCATGTGATTCTCCCTTGTTTGATTGTTTACAAAACTAATATCACAATTATAAGGAGAAGTCATCCCAGCGAAAAAATGCTTAAAGATCAAGGCTTGCTCTGGCAATATGCCCATTTGCACCATATATCATGCCTGAACCAGTGGGAGACGTGAATGTCTGACAGCAAATTTCCGGGGTGGCACGGCACGACGATTATCGGCGTGCGCAAGGGCGGCAAGGTGGTGATCGCCGGAGACGGGCAGGTGAGCCTTGGCAATACGGTGATTAAGGGCAC
>JALWPC010000014.1 GCA_026995265.1 Paracoccaceae bacterium | reverse complement strand
GCGTAACCGATGCGCGCGCTGGTTTTGGGATGTGCGCAACGCCTATCCGGCCGTGGTGGCGAGCACCTAAAAGGGAAAAAGAAGAAATGCAAAGCAAATTAGAGTAGCTCAACAAACATTAACCTAGGTTAGTAGTTATACAGATTTGTGAATGTTATGAATAACCATATAAAATCAGTATATTATCCAATTTGCTTTCAGGTGTATTCTATGGATTATCAGCGAAATCAGGGCCGATAGAGCCATCGGCGGCGGGGATAGGCCCGCCGCCTCAAGGCCGCCTCAAGCGGCCATATCAACCCCTGAAATCTCGGCCTTTCTCACCAGGGTTTCAACAAAATCACGGGCCGCCTTCGCCCAGTTGGCCTTTTCCACCATCTCGGTGATCTGGTCCTTAACCGCTTCAAACGGCAACACTTCGCCCTCGGCTTTGGCCTCGAGTCGCAGCAGGTGGATGCCGTAGCGGGTGGGCACGGGGGCGGGGCTGAGCTGGCCCGGCTCCAGCACATCCATGGCGCGCTCGAATTCCGGCACGGTATCGCCCGAGACCATTTGCCCAAGCTGGCCACCGTTTTCCTTGGAGGGGCAATCGGAGACTTCCCGCGCCAGGGTGGCAAAGGCCCCCGGCTGTTTTTGCAGCGTCACCAGCGCCGCCTCGGCCTTTTTATAGGCCGCGGCGCGGGCCTCTGTGTCGCTGGGGTCAGCGGCAAACAGGATGTGGCTTGGCTCGTAAAGCGTGGGGGCGCGGAACCTGTCGGGGTGCCCGGCGTAGACCTTGGCCACCTCGGCCGCGCTCGGCCTGTCCGGCACTACGGCCATCTCCAAAAGCAGGCGGATAAGAGACTCATCCCCGGTTTCCACCTTGCCCGGCTCCAGCTCTTTGGGGGCCGGTTGCAGGTCGCGCTTGCGGGCCTCTTGCAGAAGAAGCGCGCGGATCACCAGCGCCCGCGCGCTGTGTTTCCATGCCCAGCCGGGCTTACCCTTCGGGGCGTTATGGTTTTGCGCCTCTGCCGCAATATCCGCGGCAGAGATCACCTCGCCATTCACCGAAACCTGAGGCATCAACGGCTTGTTCATTTGGCGACTCCTTTGCGTGAGCGCACAATCTGGTAGCCCTTGCGCCACGGGGTGACGTAGCGGATGGGGGCGCTGAGCATGTGCACAAGGCGGGTGAAGGGGAACAGCACGAAGATCGTCAACCCAAGGAAAATGTGCAGCTTGAAGATGATCGAGGCCTCTTCGATATAGCTGGCGGCATTGCCCTTGAAGTAGAGGATCGCCTGCGCCCAGGACATAAGCTGCACCATTTCGTGCCCGTCCAGATGCTGGAGCGACACCGCAATGGTGCTGAGCCCGAGCAAAAGCTGGATCAGCAGGATCACCAGAATGGCGTTATCGGCAAAGCTGGAGTTCATGCGGATGCGCGGGTCAAACAACCGGCGGCTGACAAGCATCAGCCCGCCGATCAGCGCCATTACCCCCGCCACGCCGCCAAGGCCAACCGCCAGAAGCTGCTTGGCCTCGTGGGACACCCCGAGCCAGTTAAACACCTGAATGGGGGTGAGCAGCCCCACAAGGTGCCCACCAAAAATGGTCAGCACGCCGACATGAAACAGCACCGAGCCGACAATAAGCTGCTTGCGGCGCAAAAGCTGGCTGGAGCTTGATTTCCAGGTAAACGGGTCGCGCTCGTAGCGGGCGATGGAGCCAACGGCCAGCACCGTGAGCGCGATATAGGGGTAAATTCCGAACAGAAGTTCATTCATTTTCTGTCTCCTTAGTTGAGCGCGCTGGGCGGCTGGTTAACGGGGGTGTCCATTTGGCTGAGCATATCGCGGACCTGCGGGCAGCCCGCATTCGGGTCCGGCCCAAAGGTGACCTCGCTTTCCTCCCACACCGCGTCGAGCGCGGCGAGGTCGTCAGGGTCATCCTCCTTCACCGCCAGCACGTCCGCCAGCGCCTCCTTGTTGGCTTTCGCCCCCGAAATTTGCACCAGCGCGGTGAAGCACGCCGCATAGAGGCTTTGGCGGCGGGACAGGCGCGTGGCCAGCCCCTCCAGAATATGCGCCGCATCGGCCAGCACCTCGCGGGCCTCGTCAATGGGGCGCAGGGCGAGGAATTCCAAGAGCACCGGCAGGTGGTCCGGCAGCTCTGTGGTGGCGGGCTCAAAGCCTGCCGCGCGGTAGGTTTCCATAAGGTCCACCATCGCCCCGCCGCGGTCCCGGCTTTCGCCGTGGACGTGCTCAAACAGGTTGAGGCTCAGGGTTTTGGAGCGGTCAAACAGGGCGACATAGGTTTCCTGCAGCTCGTAAATATCGCTCTGCGCCAGCGTATC
>JALWPC010000013.1 GCA_026995265.1 Paracoccaceae bacterium | reverse complement strand
CGCTGAAACGGTGGTGAACCTCGACGCCATGCGTGTGGACAAGGGCAACCACCGGCACTTTATGACCAAGGAGATTTTCGAGCAGCCCTCGGTGATGGCGCTGGCCCTGTCGCATTACCTGTCGGCGGACCATAGCGAGATTGTGGTGCCCGAGGGCACGCCGGATTTCACCCGGTTTGACCGGCTGGTGCTGGTGGCCTGCGGCACCGCTTACTATGCCTGCCATGTGGCGAAATACTGGTTTGAGCAGGTGGCGCGGATACCGGTGGAGATAGACGTGGCCTCTGAATTTCGCTATCGCGCCCCGCCGGTTGGGCCGCGCGACGGGGTGATTCTGGTCAGCCAATCCGGCGAAACGGCCGACACGTTGGCGGCGCTGCGCTATGTGAAGGGCAAGGCGGGGCAGGTGATGGCGGTGATCAACGCGCCGGAAAGCTCGATCGCACGGGAGGCGGATCTGGCCCTGCCGATCAAGGCAGGGGTCGAGGTTTCGGTGGCCTCAAGCAAGGCGTTTACCTGCCAGCTTACGGTGTTTGCGGCGCTGGCCATTCTGGCGGCGCGGCAGCGGGGGGAGATTGATGCGGCAAGGGAAGCGGCGCTGATTGCCGAGCTTGTGAAGGCCCCGCGCGTGCTGGACGAGGCCTTGAAAGCCGAGCCACAAATGGAGGCGGCGGCGCGGGAGCTGGCCAAGGCGCGCGACATTCTGTTTCTGGGCCGTGGGCCGCTTTACCCGCTCGCCCTTGAGGGGGCGCTCAAGCTCAAGGAGCTGAGCTATATCCATGCCGAGGGCTATGCCAGCGGCGAGCTGAAACACGGGCCGATTGCGCTGATTGATGAAGCGGTGCCGGTGATTTGTTTTGCCCCTGTGGATGACCTGTTTGATAAAACCGTCAGCAATATGCAGGAGGTGATGGCGCGTGGTGGCAAGGTGCTGCTGGTGAGTGACGGCGAGGGGATTGCGCGGGCCGAGGCGGGCACGTGGGCCAGCATCGAAATGCCCGCTTGCGATGGGTTTATTGCGCCGATGGTTTATGCGGTGCCCGCCCAGCTTCTGGCCTATCACACCGCCACCGAAAAAGGCACCGATGTGGACCAGCCGCGCAATTTGGCGAAGTCGGTGACGGTGGAGTAGGGGCTAGACCAGCCCGAGCACCAGCAAGCCTTGCGCCGCGATATAGCTGACCCAGACCAGCTTGCTCAGGGCGATTTTGGTTTTCGGGTTTGTGATCACGAACATTTCAAGCGCGAGGACGCTATCAGAGAGGGCAAAGGACAGGCTGCCGAACCGCACGAGCGTGTAACCCGCGGGGAGCAGAAATGCGGTGCTGACCATAATTGTGATCACAAAAATATAGGCCAGCACGGGGAGGCGGTATGCGCCGACCCGTGGCCAGAGAAAAGCGCCATATATCAAGGCATAAGCCAGCATTGCCCCTTGCCCCCATCCAAAGTTGACGGCGAGGACCATCTGCCAAAAAAGCCAGATATAGAGCAGGTGCGCGGTAAGGAAAGAGACCAGACCTATGGTGAACTTCTCCTCTTCACGAGAAAGGAAATAGTCGCCAATGGCGCTGAGGGCCAGCGCGAGGGCGAGCAGCCATGCGCCCGTTGTGATCACAAAAACCGCCATGATGGCCACGGGGAGGGTCTTCCAAAAGCTGCGCCACGGGCTGATTTCACCGTTAAGGAAACCGTAACCATATATAGCGGCGCTGGTAAAAACACCCATAGCGGCGGCGGGGAGGAAGAGGGAATCTGTCATGGGGTGAGCCTAATGGCTCTGCGCGGTTATGGCCAGCGCTATGCGCTTGTTGTTCCGCCAAGGTTTCGCTAGAACCGCCCCATGCTAACCGTAATCTCCCCTGCCAAGAAGCTCGATTTTGAAGGCGTGCCGCTCAAAATCGACGCCACCGAGCCCGCATTCAAAGCCGATGCTTACAGCCTTAGCCGCACCGCCCGCCGCCTGAGCGTGGCCGACTTGCAAAAGCTGATGAAAATCAGCCCGGCGCTGGCCAGGCTCAACCAGACCCGCTTCAGGGATTTTGCCGAAAACCCGACGCCCGAGCAGGTAAAGCCCGCCGCGCTGGCCTTTAACGGCGATACCTATACCGGCCTGCAAGCGGACACATTGAGCGCAGAAGATCTTGCCTATGCGCAGGACCATTTGCGCATTCTCTCCGGCCTTTATGGCCTGCTGCGCCCGATGGACAACATCCAGCCCTACCGGCTGGAAATGGGCAGCCGTTTGGCAACGCGGCGCGGCAAAACGCTCTACCAATATTGGGGCACGCGCATTGCCGAGGCGATCAACGCGGTTGAAACGGACACGGTTTTGAATTGCGCATCGGTTGAATATTTTAGCGCGGTAAAGCCGGAGGCGCTGACGGCGCGGGTAATCACGCCGGTGTTTCTGGAAGAGCGCGACGGCACTGCGAAAATCGTGAGTTTTTTTGCCAAAAAGGCGCGGGGAATGATGGCGCGCTTTGTGATGCAGGGGCGGATTGAAAGCGTGGATGGGCTCAAGGGTTTTGACCACGCGGGCTATGTTTTTCAGCCCGCGCAATCGAGTGCTGAGCGACTGGTTTTCAGCCGGAAATACCCGGACTGAAGTCAAAGCGCCTTAGTCAACGCATATTGCGGCGGTCTCGCCAACATCATTGAGGTAGCTTTGGCAGCCGAACCGGAAGGTTTCGGTGCATTGCCGCGTTTGGGCATCGCACATCCCCTGACATTGCGTGCTCGCCGTGCAGGCTTTGCCCGCGTCGGCATAATGCGGAAAGCACATCTCCAGTTGCAGCAGGCCACCTTTGCCCCAGTGTCCGCCGTCGCGCACACAGGCTTGCCGCTCCGGCGACCAGAACGGGTTAATATGCGGGCCACCCGCGGGGGTGCAGGAGGCCAGAACCAGGGCGGCGATGACGAGAGGTGTTTTCATGCTTCAATCCTTATATGCGGATGGCCTGTAAGCCGGATTCTGTTCAGGGCGTTGCCGCCCTTTGATGACCATTCATCTGGGCGTGCTGTTACCAGCACGCTCAAGCAGCCAACCCGGGTCTCCGGGCGGAAAGGACCCGAGCGCAGCGGCTCGCGAGACCCCTATTTGGCCTTGCTCCTGGCGGGGCTTGCCGTGCCCCCGGCGTTGCCCCCGGGGCGGTGGGCTCTTACCCCACCGTTTCACCCTTACCTCGCAGGCGAGGCGGTTTCTTTTCTGTGGCGCTTTCCCTTGGGTTACCCCAGCCGGCCGTTAACCGGCGCCATGCTTTCCTGGAGTCCGGACTTTCCTCGCTTGCGCGCAGTCATCCAGCCATCCGCAATCGGGTTTTAGCAGCTTATGCCTATGGTGCAACGAAATATTTCCTGCCGCATCGGGCGGTGAAAAAACCGGATTTATCCGTGGCGAATCAGAAGTTTGCTCTGTTCCTGGTGATTCTAGCGTTCACGATCTTGCGATGAGGTGGGAGTAAAACTGCGGATAAACACAACTAGAATTAGTAAAATATGGTAGAATTGCCACAAATTCGGACGTTATTCACTATTATTTGATGGAACTGTCTTATTTGCGACATATAATTTTCCTAAATGTTGATATTAATCATATTGAATAATATGGTTTGACCATAGACGTGGCGCGGCTTATCTGTAGCTGCAACATGGTTAAAGCCTTGCTGTATCTGGTTTTGGTAATTCCTACCGCGTAATTGGTTAAAAAATAGGAAAGGGTAAAAAGTATGTCTACTTATGTTCTCGACTGGAATGGTGCCAGCAATACGGGCCCGTATATCAATCTGACGGGAACGCCCAACTCCATTTCCAATGGCACCGGCCATAACATTAACGTGACGGTGACGGCTCCGACGGTTCCCAATACAACACCCACCGCCCCTGTTAATGCCCCGGGCGGGGCCTATCCAACCGTAGAGCAATGGTATATCCACAATTACATCGGAACGCCTGACGGGGAACTGATTGCCCAATATGTGAACGACCCGGTGCCGGTCACAATTGCGTTTGATACCCCGATGACAAACGTCACGTTTGATCTTCTGGACATTGACCAGGGCGGCACTTTTGCTGCGGGCACCGGCTGGGATGACCAGGTCACTATTTACGCGATTGATGCTGCGGGCAATCCGATCCCGACAACGATCAATGTGTCCCCGACCGCCGGTGGTGCGCCAATTGTGCCGGGCACGATTGCGGCTCCAGCGGTTAACGGTGTCCATACCGTGGGCACAGATGGCACCAACACGGTTATTGGTGCCATTGGCAATAACGACCCGTTGGTGAACGGCGCAGGGTCACCGGACTCGGTGGTGGTTACAATCCCTGGCCCTATTTACGGGTTTGTTGTGGTTTACGATAACGGCGCGCTTGCTTCCACCAGCGGGGTTGTCGGCATTGGTCCGATTACCATTACAGACCCGACAGTCTGGTGCTTTGCCCGCGGCACTATGATCGAGACGGATCATGGGGAAGTGGCGGTTGAGGATCTGGCCATAGGCGACCTGGTGCGCACCGTCGATAACGGTTTTAAACCGCTGCGCTGGGTGGGCTCGACCAAAGTAAAAGCGACAGGGAGCAAGGCTCCGATTCTGTTTCGCAAGGGTGCGATCGGGAATACCCGGGACCTGCTCGTATCTCCGGCGCATCGTGTGATGCTTAAGGACTGGCAGTCCGAGGTGCTGTTCGGCACAGATGAATTGCTGGCCCCCGCCCAGTCTTTGGTCAATGACAGCACGGTTATCCGACAGGAATTTGAGGAGGTGGAGTATTTCCACATTCTGTTGGATCAACACGAAATCATCTTTTCCAACGGTGCGCCTACGGAGAGTTTCCACCCGGGCGATGCGGATGTCGGCACCATGGCGCAAGAAACCCGCGCGGAAATCTATCGTCTGTTCCCCGAGCTGGAAATGGATCAGGATAGCTATGGCCCTTCGGCGCGCGCTACGTTGCACGCGCAAGAAGCGGCACTGCTGGCCCTGTAGGGGTGCAATGCTCTGAAGAAACCAATGAAGAAGCACCCCTGGGCGGGTGCTTTTTGCGATTGGAGCTTCGGGTTTTACACCGGTAAATCAGAAAGGCGTAGATAGCCTGATGAGGTTAACCTGATCCTGAATTCGGATAATTCCGCGCGGCTGGAGGCGCACCGGATTCGCCCTCTATTCCTGCTGTCGTCTTTTGCGCACCTCTTACATGCCCCTGTAGACATGTCATATTTGACATGTCTACAGGGGCATGTAGCGAATGGGTAGCCCATTGAAAAGTGCATATAGTTATCATGGTCGCGGATGATGCTTCGGTGGTTGTGTTGCCGGATGGCGTGGTATTTCCGGCGCTAATGCGCCGGAACCGGGCCTCGGCTTCGCCTCGGGGGCGGCGCGTCGGTATTGGGTGTTGTGGCGAAATCGCACCCGCGCCGCGCGGTCGGCATTGGCGCTTGTGGCGCGGTTGCAGGGGGGGCGATTGCTACAGGATCTCTTGCAGAATTTCGGGGCTGAGCGGCTTGGCAATGCACACCACACGCGGATGGGGTGCTTCGGTGTAGCGGTGGCGCTTGGGCAGGCGGCCGGATGTGATGATCACTTTGGTTTCGCTGCTGGTTTCAAGGCATTTTTCCGCGATGTCCCAGCCCATCTGACCCTCGTTCAGGTGCAGGTCTGTCACCAATATATCAAACTGGTAATTGGCATCCAGCGCCGCGAGCCCTTCTTCAAAAGACCCGGCGCGCACCACGAAAAAACCGATTGATTTGAGCAACGCGGCCACCGAGGCCAGCGCTTCGGGGTCATCCTCGACCAGAAGCGCGCGGTGGCGCAGTTCGGGTTTGCTGGGATCGCCAACAAAACGCGGCAGGGTCAGGCAAATTTCGGTGCCCTTGCCCACCTCGCTTGATATTTGAATATCGCCGCCGGTTTGCTTGATGAAGCCGTAAACCATAGAAAGCCCAAGCCCCGTGCCGTCGCCACTGGCCCGCGCGGTGAAAAACGGCTCCAGCGCCTGGGCGAGCACCGTTTCATCCATGCCGCAGCCGGTGTCGGAAACGGTGATTTTCACGCAGTCCGGCGGGGCCTCGCTGACCCGAACGGTGATTTTGCCGGGGCCGGTCATGGCCTGGTTGCTGTTCAGGCAGAGGTTGAGAATGGCGCTTTCCAACTGGCCCGGGTCTACCCGCACCGAAAGCGGGGTGTCGGCCGGAATGGTTTCCAGTTCCACATCGTCATTGAGGCTGATGCTTACCAGTTCGGTCAACCCCTCCACCAGCTCGTTCAGTTCCACCACCTCGGGCGCGAGGGCCTGTTGGCGGGCAAAGGCGAGCAGGCGCTGGGTGAGCGAGGTGCCAAGGTCCACCGCGTTGGAAATACGCTGCAAGAGCACGTCTGAGGGCACTTTCTTGCTGCCGGTTTGCAGCAGGTGGACGTTGGAATTCACCGCCGCAAGGATGTTGCCGAAATCATGCGCAACCTCGCCGGTGACCTTGCCCAGGCTCTCGATATGGCGGATCTGGCGCAGGCGTTCATCCATTTTGCGCCGCTCGGTGGCATCGGCAAACAGCCATACCCCGCCGCCATCGGGCAGGCGGGAGCAGCGGACCTCCACCGTGCGGCCATCCTTGCCGGTGATCTCGGTAAAGCCGCGAAAACCCGCCTTCAGCCCGGCCTTTTCGGCCTCGTCGGCAAAGGGGGTGTGGGCCAGATAGGTGGCGATATCGGGTTTGTCCGGCAAGTCGGCGGGCCGCAGCACCTCGGCAACATGGGGGTTGGTGGCTGTAAGCTGGCCCTTGGCATCGGTAATGGCGACTCCGTCGGAGATATTCAGAAACACCTTTTCAAACAGGGTGTTCTGCTGGTGAAGCTGGCGGTGGCTGCGGTCCAGCCGCAGGGCGTTGGTGCGAAACACCTGAAAGGCAGCGTTGAGCTTGCCGATCTCGTCATCCTCGCGCACCTTCAGGCGCAAGCGGGTGCCACGGTCGCCTGCGGCCAGCCGCTGCATGGCGTCGGAAATGGCGTGGATATTGCGGGTGACATAGCCCGACACGAAGAGCGCGGCGGTAAAGGCAATGGCAATGGCGGCCAGCAGGGCGGCCAGAATAAGCACCTTGGCCACCTTGATCGAGGTCGAGGTGGCGTTGCGCTCGGAGGAGAGGAAGGCCTCGGCATTGGCGGCAAACCGGGCGGCGAGTTCGGAGATTTGCGCGGCGTTGTGGCGAATGCGAAACAGGGCGTTCTGGCTGTCGAGCTGATGGGTGAGCTCGCGGCGACGCACCGCAAACAGGCCATCTTCGCCAAAGGCCAGCTCTTCGAGCTTTTGCGACCACTCGACCTGATCCGGAGCGGCCTGCAGAAAGGAAATATCCCGCCGCAGTTTCTGGAAGCGCCGCCGCCGCTCGCCAACCCCCACAAAGCTGCCCGCCTGACCGGCGCCCACCAGCTCGTTGGTTTCCGATTCCAGTGCCAGCCACATCCGCTGATCAACGGTCGAATTCCCCTCGGAGGCGAGTTGCCGGAAGAAGCGCTTTTCCAGCGCAAGCAATGTGGCATTCAGGGCGCGGGTTTTGTCGCGCTCCACGCTCTGGCTTTTGGCGGCCGAAATAAGGTCAGAGATCGCCCGTTGCATCTGCTGCACGGCCTGGGTGATTTCGCGGTTGAACGCATAGACTTCAGGAAGCTGGGTGCTTTCCTGCGTCGGCCATTCCTCCAGCACCGGGGCGAGGGCCTTGAGCATGTCTTCGCCCTGATTCTGGATCAGGTAGGCCGATTGCAGGTTGAGCAGATAGGGCGCGGTGGTGGCCAGATCAGAGGATTGTTTGGACAGGCGCAGCGAGCGGGCGACCTCTTCCAGCGTGCGGGAATGCAGGGCCTGCAGGCGGGTATTGGCGCGGTCCAGCGCATACCAGCCGATGCCGCCGACAAACAGGGTGGAGAGCGTCAGCAGGCCAAGGGCCAGCCACAGCCGCGTGCGAATATCGGGCCGCCAGCGCATGTTCACGAGGTCTCGAGCACAAAGATATAGCCCTGCCCGCGGCGGGTTTGCAGGTGCACCGGCTTGGAGGGCACCGCCTCGATTTTGCGACGCAGGCGCAGGATGAGCACATCAATTGTGCGGTCCACATATTGCGAGAGGTCCGAGCCCAGCTCGGTGAGCAGTTGCGGGCGGGGGATGATGGTGTCGGGGTGGCGCAGGAAGAACTCCAGCAGGCGGTATTCGGCATTGGTCAGGGCGATTTCTTCGCCGTCCAAGGTGGTCAGGCGGCGCTCCTCGATGTTGAGCACCTTGTTGCCAAAACACAGCCCGTCGGGCTTGGGCGCTGCGGCCTGCGGCGCGGCGCGGCCATAGCGGCGCAGCACGGCGCGGATGCGGGCGACAAGCTCGCGCGGGTTGAAGGGCTTCATCAGATAGTCATCCGCCCCCACCTCCAGCCCGACGATTTTATCGACTTCATCGCCAACCCCGGTGAGCATCACAATGGGCAAATCCAAGCGCTCGCGGATATGCATGGCCAACGAGAGACCGGATTCGCCGTTGAGCTTGAGGTCGATCAGGGCGAGGTCCACCGCCGGGGTGGGGCCGAGGGCGTGGAAATCCTTGCTGCCCTTGAGCAGGATCGGGTCAAAGCCGTTTTCATGCAACAAGGCCTCCAGCGCCAGGCGCATGTCGAAATCGTCATCCACAACCGCGATTTTGGCGCGGGTATTGGTGGCTGGTTGGCTCAATCGTTCCTGGCCCAAACGGCCCTCCCTCCCTCGGTTTTCGGCGGTATTTTGGCACGGTTTTTAGCGATTGCCTAATGGTTTTTGGCCGATACATATCAACCCGCCCGAAATATTGTTAACACAAATGGCACCATATTGAAGGTCTGTTAATGGTGGGCGGCTGGCCAAACCGCGGGGCGCGGGCGTAGGCTTGCGACATAATAGCACAGCCCGGGAAGGGCTGGCCTGAGTTTAACCAACGGAGGAAGTAATGAAAAAGCTATCATTAGTCGGGGCGGCCTTATTGGCCAGCACCGTGCTGGCGGGCCAGGCGGGCGCGCAGCAACTGAATGTGATCTGCTCCAACGAGCAGGATTGGTGCGACCTGATGGTCAGCAATTTCGAGGATGCCACGGGGATTGATGTATCCATGGTGCGCAAATCCACCGGCGAGACGCTGGCACAGGTGCGCGCCGAAGCGGGCAATCCGACCTTTGACGTATGGTGGGGCGGCACTGGCGACCCGCACCTGATCGCGGCGGCCGAAGGGCTGACCCAGCCTTCAGGTGCGGACACGTCCGAGCTTCTAGGCTGGGCGCAAAACCTGGCCGAGATTTCCGGCGGGCGCACGATTGGCATCCACCTTGGGGTGCTGGGCATTGCCTATAACCGCGAGATTCTGGCGGAAAAGGGCGTGGAACCCCCCGCCTGCTGGCGCGACCTGACCAACCCGGCTTATGCGGGCGAAATTCAGGTGGCGAACCCGAATTCCTCCGGCACGGCCTATACCGAGCTGGCCACGCTGGTGCAGGTGTTTGGCGAGGATGACGCCTTTAACC
This sequence comes from Paracoccaceae bacterium, assembly GCA_026995265.1. GTDB lineage: Bacteria > Pseudomonadota > Alphaproteobacteria > Rhodobacterales > Rhodobacteraceae > UBA3077. The sequence continues at coordinate 22,169 of JALWPC010000013.1, read as the reverse complement.
TGCTCAAGCAAATCGGGGCGAATGTGAACACCTATACCAAATCCGGGTCTGCGCCTTCCAAAGCGGCGGCACGCGGGGAAACCGGCATTTCCATCGGCTTTGAGCATGATATGGTCAAGCTGAAACTTGCCGGTTTCCCGCTGGAAATCGTATCGCCCTGTGAAGGCACCGGCTATGAGGTGGGCGGCGTGAGCATAATTGCCGGTGCCGAGCACCTCGATGAAGCCAAGCAATGGGTGAACTTTGTGCTGACGGCGGAGGCGCAGTCGGCAGGGCCGCAGGTGGGGGTTTATAACGTGCCCTCCAACAGCAACGCCACCCTGCCCGAGGAAGCCCCGGCGGTGGAAACCATCAAGCTGATTGATTACGATTTCGCCACCTATGGCTCTTCAGACACCCGCGCGCGCCTGCTGGCCCGCTGGGATGCCGAAGTGAAGCCGAAATAAATAGTGAAGCGGGCGCGCGGCCGGGTCGCGCGCTCATTCCTTAGGAATCCCCGATGAAACGCACCACCGGCCTTTGGCTGCTGATCGGCCTGTTTGGCTATGCAATCCTGCCCTGGTATGCGCTGAGGCGCGGCTTTTGGTCGTTTGAATGGCTGGCGCAATTCGGGGAAGAGGCCAGCGCCCCGGCCCTGTTCAATGTGCTGAATTTCGGGCGGTTCTGGCTGGCCCCTGCGGGGCTGGCGCTGCTGGCGGCGGGGCTGCTGCTGGCGGTGAACGCACCGGTAAAACGCGCCCGTCTTACGGCGCTGGCGGCCTTTACGGGGCTGCTTATGACTGCGCTGCAAGGGCTGGTCATCGGGCAGCACGGGCCGCGCGCCTTTGGCGACCTGCTCGCCTTTGGCGGCATGGAAAGCGGCCAGCCCGGCTTTGGTGCGGGGGCGTTTGTGGTGCTGCTGGCGCTGTTGTTCATCCTCACCACCGCGATTTCGGCCATGGGGCGCGGGCGCGGCGATGCCTTTGTGGTCGGGCTGATCGGGCTGATCATCTCGCTGGTGGGGGTGTTTGTGTTTTACCCCGTGCTGCATATCCTTATCCGCGCCTTTGAAACGCCCGAGGGCATTTCGCTCACCGCTTTTCTGCCGCGGCTGTTCTCTGCCGACATCTGGGGGCTTGGCTGCCTGAGCGGGGCCTCTTCCTGCGGGCCGGGGGTGAATTCGGTGGTGCTGGCGATCCTCACCGGCGCAACCTCCACCCTGCTGGGCCTGGCCTTTGCGCTGATCTTCACCCGCACTGATTTTCGCGCCAAAAAGCTGTTGCGGCTGCTGACCGTTATTCCCATCGTCACCCCGCCCTTTGTGATCGGCCTGGCGCTGATCCTGCTGTTTGGCCGCACCGGCGCGGTGACAGAGATTTTCGCCAACCTCTTCGGCATGGAAAAATCACGCTGGATATACGGCTTCGGCGGGGTGTATCTGGCGCAGGTGCTTTCCTTTACCCCCATCGCCTTTCTGGTGCTGATCGGCGTGGTGGAAGGGGTGAGCCCCTCTATGGAAGAGGCGAGCCAGACCCTGAACGCCGACCGCTGGCAGACCTTCCGCTATGTAAGCTGGCCGCTGATGCGCCCGGGGCTGGCCAATGCCTTTCTGCTCGGCTTTATCGAAAGCCTGGCCGATTTTGGCAACCCGCTGGTGCTGGGGGGCAATTTCGATGTGCTTTCCACCGAGATTTATTTCTCGATTGTCGGCACGGTGGCGGATGCCTCCGGCACCGCGGTGCTCTCCATTGCGCTGCTGATGCTCACGCTGGGGGCCTTCCTTATCCAGCGGCAATGGGTGGGCAAAAAATCCTATGCCACCGTGACCGGCAAGGCGGATTCCGGCCGCCATGCGGCGCTGAGCACGGGGGTGAAATGGGCCAGCTATGCCACGGCGCTACCCTGGGCGGCGTTTACGGCGGTGGTTTACAGCATGATCATTTTCGGCAGCTTCGTGAAGCTCTGGGGCTATGATAACAGCTTCACCCTTTTCCACTATATCCGCGCGTTTGGTATTAAGCACACCGCACATGGCTGGAAGTTTTCCGGCGTGGCTTGGGACAGTTTTTTTACCACCCTCACCATTGCCTCCATCGCCGCGCCGCTGACGGCGCTTTTGGGCCTTGCCACCGCCTACCTGCTGGTGCGGCAAAAGTTTGCGGGGAAAAATGTGTTTGAATTCAGCACCATGCTGAGCTTTGCCATTCCCGGCACGGTGATTGGCGTGAGCTATATTCTGGCCTTCAACTTCCCGCCGATAGAGCTGACCGGCACCGCGATTATTCTGGTGATCGTGTTTGTGTTCCGCAATATGCCGGTGGGCGTGCGCGGCGGAATCGCCGCCATGAGCCAGCTAGACAGCAGCCTCGACGAGGCCAGCATCACCCTTGGCGCCAACAGCTTTACCACCGCGCGGCGGGTGATCGCGCCCTTGCTGGGCCCGGCCATTCTGGCAGCCCTCACCTACAGTTTTGTGCGGGCGATGACCTCGGTCAGCGCGGTGATCTTTCTGGTCTCGGCCAAGCACAATATGGCGACGTCATTCATTGTCGGGCGGGTGGAGAATGGCGAATTCGGCATTGCCATTGCCTATTCCGCCGTGCTGATCGTCACGATGATCACCGCAATTGTGCTGCTGCAATTGCTGATCGGCCGACGCACTTTGCGCGCCGCGGACCGTGTGGAAACGTGAAAGGACCAATGATGACTACCAACACCCCCGGCTCGGTCGTTTTTGAAAACGTGGTGAAGAAATATGGCGATGTGACGGCGCTGAAGGGGCTGAATATCGCCATTGAACCGGGCACCCTGGTGACCCTGCTTGGCCCTTCGGGCTGTGGCAAAACCACCACCCTGCGGCTGATTGCGGGGCTGGAACCGGCGACCTCGGGCAAGGTGATTATCGGCGGCAAGGATGTAACCCATCTGTCCGCCACCTACCGCGCGGTGTCGATGGTGTTCCAGTCTTACGCCCTGTTCCCGCATATGACGGTGCGCCAGAACGTGGCCTACGGGCTCACCGTAAAGGGCATGGCCAAGGCCGAGGCCCACGGCAAGGCCGATGAAGGGCTTGAAATGGTGGGCCTGAAGGGCTTTGGCGACCGGCTGCCAAGCGAGCTTTCCGGCGGGCAGCAACAGCGGGTGGCGGTGGCCCGCGCCATTGTGCTGGAGCCCGAAGTGCTTTTGCTCGATGAGCCGCTCTCCAACCTCGATGCCAAGCTTCGGCGCCATGTGCGCGAGGAGATCCGGCAGATCCAGCAGGCGCTGGGCCTTACGGCGGTATATGTGACCCATGACCAGGAAGAGGCCATGGCGGTATCGGACCGCATTATTGTGATGAAAGATGCGGAAATCGCGCAGGAAGGCACGCCGCATGACCTCTACGAGCGCCCCAATTCGGCCTTTATTGCCGATTTTATCGGCGACGCCAACCTTGTGGATTGCGAGGTGCTGAGCACCGCCGATGGCGGGGCCGAGATTGCGGTGGCGGGGCGCAAAATGAGGGTGCCCAACGCGGCAGGGCATACGGGCGCGGCGAAAATGGTTCTGCGCCCGCACCACATCAAGCTCGCCGGCATGGGCGAGGGTTTCGAGGCCCAAATCACCTATGCGGCCTATCTGGGCAACCAGATCCAGTATACGCTGGATGGCGAGCTCGGGGCGCTTTTTGCCATTGCGGACGCAGACGCAAACCCGTTTACTATGGGCCAGAATGTGCGCATCAGTTTTGATGCGGCGGAGATCAGGCTTGTAGAGGGTTGAATGGACCAAATCATTTTTTGTGATATTGACGGCTGCCTTGTGGAGGGCAAACATATGCCGCTGGACATGGCGCGGCTGGCGCAGGTGCGCCACCTTGTCGGGCAGTTGGCAGAGCAAGACATTCAGTTTTGCCTTGCGACGGGGAGACCACAACCATACGCTGAAGCGATGGCGCAGGTTCTGGGGCTATCCACGCCCTTTATCTGCGAAAACGGGGCCTTTGTTTTCCACCCGAAATACGACAAGCCCATCCATTGGATCAAGGCCAGTAAGCGGCGCACGCTGGACAAGCTGCGCAAGCTTCTGGTCGAGGCGAACTACACGTTGGAAATGGGCAACGAAGGCTCGCTGAGCATTTCCTGGGATGGTATGCGGCGCATGAAAGAAGCCGAAATTGCCCATCACAGAAGGACTATGGCCGAACATTACCGCGCCTTCGGTTTCAAGTGGACCAATTCCAGCACCTCGATTGATATTATGGTAAAAGGCTTTTCAAAACGCACGGCCGCGTCTTTTCTGCTCAAGCGTTACGGGCTGGAACCGGAGAACGCCTATGCGATTGGCGACAGCGACAATGACCGGAAACTGCTGGATTATGTCGAGGTGCCCATGTGCCCCGCCAATGCAACCGATGCGATAAAAGAACGCTGCGCCATGGTGGCCAGCGCCCCCGGCGTGGCGGGGGTGGTGGAACTGCTCAGCGGGGTGCTGAGCGCGGTTACAGAGTAAGCGCCGACCGGCCCAGATCGAGGAAGCGCTGACGGCGGGATTTGACCAGCGCGGCGGCGTCTTGCCCCTCCAGCTCGGCGAGCAGCTTTTCAATGGCTTCGCCCACGGCTTTGATGGTGTCTTCCCGCCCGCGATGGGCCCCGCCCACCGGCTCGGGAATCACCATGTCGGCAACGGTGAGCTTCTGCAGGTCCTGCGCGGTGAGGCGCAAAGCCTCCGCCGCCTCGCGCATTTTTTCCGAGTCCTTCCACAGGATCGCGGCGCAACCTTCGGGCGAAATCACCGAGTAAACCGAATGTTCCAGCATGGCGAGCTTGTCAGCGGCAGCAAAGGCCACCGCCCCGCCGGAGCCGCCCTCGCCGATGATCACCGAAACCAGCGGCACGCCGATTTGCAGGCATTTTTCGGTGGCCCGCGCAATGGCTTCAGACTGCCCCCGCTCCTCGGCCCCTTTGCCGGGGTAAGCGCCCTGGGTGTCCACAATGGTGATCACCGGCAGCTTGAAGCGGTCGGCGAGGTCCATCAGTCGGGCGGCCTTGCGGTAGCCCTCGGGGCGGGCCATGCCGAAATTGCGCTCAATCCGCGTGTTGGTGTCGTGGCCCTTTTCATGGCCGATCACCACCACGGGGCGGTCGTTAAAGCGCGCCAGCCCCCCCATGATGGCGTGGTCATCGGCGAAGTTCCGGTCCCCCGCCAGGGGCGTATATTCCTGAAACAGCGCCTCGATATAGTCTTTACAATGGGGGCGGTCGGGGTGGCGGGCGACAAGGCATTTGCGCCACGGGGTGAGGTCTGCGTAAAGCTCGGCCAGCAGGGCTTCGGCCTTGGCATCCAGCGCCGCCGCCTCGTCTTCCACATCCATCTCGGGGTTTTGCCGCGCCATGGCCCGCAATTCCTCGGCCTTGCCCTCGATCTCGGCCAGCCCTTTTTCAAATTCCAGATAGTTTCGCATGAACATCCCCGTGCAGTTTGCCTATATATGGCGGGCGATGGGGTGAATTGCAACGCCACTTTCCCCCTTGCCGCAACTTTGTGCCGCGCATAAGGTGGGCCAAACGAGGGAGCATCGGTGGCCAGCCATAACCAGACATACGAGCGGCGGATTTTACGGGTGCTCAGCCATATTCACGATAATCTCGACGGGGACCTCAGCCTTGAGACCCTCGCCAAGGTCGCCTGCATGTCGCCCTTTCACTGGCATCGGGTGTTTTACGGCATCACGGGGGAAACGCTGGCGAATTGCATCCGCCGCATCCGCATGGACCGCGCCACCTTCCTGCTCTTGCAAACCGGCGACAGTGTGGCGCAAATCGCCAGGCAATGCGGCTATGGCAATGTGCAGAGCTTTGCCCGCAGCTTTCAGGCCGATTACGGGCTGACCCCGTCGAAATTCCGCAAGTCGCAGGTGGCCTACCGCGCGGCGGATGTGCCGCGCAATGTGGTGCCGCCCTGCTTTGATATAGAGATCGTTGCGCAGCCCGCCTTCCGGTTGGTGGCGGATTCCCATCGGGGCGATTACCAGTATCTGGGCCGCACGGTTGCCCGGCTCCATGCCCGCCTTGCCTTGCGAGACCTGCTCTCGGAAGAGGTGGTTCCGATTGCCGTTCTGCATGATGACCCGTTTCTGGTGCCCGAGCCGGAGCGGCGCAGCGACATCGGCTTTGTCATCCCCGAAACGGCGACGCTGCCCGAGGGGTTCAGCGATGTGCGCATAGCCCCGGGCCGCTGTGCGGTGCTGCATTTCAAAGGCCCCTATGTGGGGCTTTTCGAGGCCTATCAATACCTTTACGGCCACTGGGTGCCCAATAACGGCGTCGAGCTTTCCGATGACCCGATTTATGCGATCATCCGCGACGACCCGCGCGCCGTGGCCCCCAATGACTTGCGCACCGATATTTGCCTGCCCCTAGCTGATTAACTCGGCTTGCCGCACAATCACTTCGGCCTGCTTGATCGAGGCAATATCCACCAGCCGCCCTTTGTAAACCGCCGCTCCTTGCCCCTCGGCCTTGGCCTTTTCCATGGCGGCGAGAATTTCCCGCGCCTCGGTGATCTGCGCCTCAGACGGCGTAAACACCGCATTGGCCAGCGCGATTTGCTTGGGGTGGATGGCCCATTTGCCGACCATGCCAAGGGTAGCGGCGCGCCGGGCCTGGGCGGTGAAGCCTTCATCATCGGAAAAATCGCCAAACGGCCCGTCCACCGGTAGCAGCCCGTGGGTGCGGCAGGCGGCAACGATGGCGACGGTGACGGCGTGCCACGGGTCGCCCCAGTGCTTTTCGCCCTCTGGCGTGCGCATATAATAGCCCTCCTGCGTGCCGCCAATGCCGGTGGTTTGCATCCCCATCGAGGCGGCGTAATCCGCCGCGCCAAGGCTCATGGCCCGCATACGGGGGGAGGCGGCGGCGATTTCTTCCACATGGGCAAGGCCGGCGGCGGTCTCGATGATGACCTCAAAATGGATCGCCTTCTCGGCGCGTTTGGCCATTTCAATGGCCGAAACCAGCGCATCCACGGCGTAGATGTCACCCGCGTTCCCGACCTTCGGAATCATGATCTGGTCCAGCCGCCCGCTGGTTTGCTCCAGCAGGTCCACCACGTCTTTATACCAATATTCGGTATCCAGCCCGTTGATGCGCACGCTCAGGGTTTTGTTCCCCCAGTCGATTTCGTTCACCGCCTTGATGACATTGGCGCGGGCCTCGGCCTTGTCACCGGGCGCGACGCTGTCTTCCAGATCAAGGTTGATCACGTCGGCCGCGCTGGCCGCCATTTTCTCGAAAATCGCGGGGCGGGAGCCGGGGCCGAAAAGCTGGCAGCGGTTGGGCTGGGCGGGGCTGGCGGGCTGGACCTTGAAGCTCATGGGAAATCCTTGCGATAGAATGTTGCGTTGGCTTGCGTTTAGTTGTCACAATCTTGCGCGCGTCTGTCAACCGGAAAATGCTGCACCTGCGAAATAGCGGCTGCGCCGCGTTGCGCACCGCCAATCCTGCAATTTGTTCGATTTATGCAATCTGACCGAGGTTTCCTTGGCAAGGCCGTTCGATTACTGCAAGTCTGCGAAGGCCTGTTGCAGGCGGGAAACCGCGTCTTCGACCATGCTGCGGGGGCAGCCGAGGTTGAAGCGCAGGAAATTGTCGCCGCCTTTGCCGAAGGTCTCGCCGTAATTGGCGGCGATCTTGGCGCGGGTTTGGACGCGCTCTTTAACCTCTGCCATATCCATGCCGGTGCCGGAAAAATCGACCCATGCCAGATAGGTGGCTTCAAGCGCCATCGAGCGCAGCCCCGGGATAGCATTGACGCCTTCATCAAAGATGCGTTTGTTTTCGGCCAGATAGGCCAGCAGCTCTTCCAGCCATGGCGCACCTTCGTTATAGGCGGCCTCCGTCATCATCATGCCAAAACGGTTGGGCGAGGCCCCCGCTGCCTGGTGGGCTTTGGTAAAACGGGCGCGCAGGGCATCATCGGAAATGATCACCGAACCCGTCATCCCGCCCGCCAGATTGAAGGTTTTGGAGGCGGCAACCAGCGTCACCAGGCGGTCGGCAATTTCGGGCGCGGCCAGCGCCATCATCGTGTGTTTGGCGGGGGCAAATACCAGGTCGTGGTGGATTTCGTCGGAGACCAGAATCAGGTCGTGCCGCGCGCAGAAATCCGCCACGGCGCGCAGTTCCGCCACGCTCCAGACCCGCCCGCCGGGGTTATGGGGCGAGCAGAGGATGAGCATTTTTTCGGAGCCGGTGAGGGCGCCTTCCAGCGCTTCAAGGTCCAGCGTATAGCGGCCATTTTCCAGCGCCATTTCAGCCTCGACCACCCGCCGCTCGTTATTGTTAATCATCTTGGCGAAGGCGTGGTAAACGGGGGTGAAGAGGATCACCCCGTCGCCCTTTTCGGTGAAGGCTTGCAGCGCCAGCGCCACGCCCGCGACCAGCCCGTGGGTGGTGGAAATCCACTCCGGCTGCACGTCCCAGCCATGGCGGCGCTGCAGCCAGCCGCACACCGCCGCCTTGTAGCTGGTATCGGGCGCGTAATAGCCGTGCACGCCGTGGTCGACCATCGCCTGCAATGTGTCTGTCACCGCTTGCGGCGGGCGGAAATCCATATCGGCGACCCACATGGAGAGGCCGTCGGCTGGCGATACGCCATAAACCGCCTCCATCACGTCCCACTTGGCGCTGTGGGTGTTGCGCCGGTCGATCATCTCGTCAAAATCAGCCATTGGAGCCTCCGTTTTTTGCCACGCTACGCCCATCGGGCCGCGAGGGAAAGCCCAAATCCGGCCCTTGCAGGGGGGGTGGGGATGGATTATGTCAGCGCCATGAGCTTGAAGAGAATAATCATCCACCCAGACCCGCGCCTCAAGAAGGTGTGCCAGGAGGTTGACGGCATCAGCCCGGAGCTGCGCAAGCTGGCAACGGACATGCTGGAAACCATGTATGACGCGCCGGGCATCGGGCTGGCCGCGCCGCAAGTCGGCGTTCTGGAACGGTTTTTCGTGATGGATGTGGCAGGGAAAGAGGCGGCGCCGGAGCCGCGGGTGCTGATCAATCCGCGCATCACATGGGCCTCGGAAGAGGTGAATGTGCACGAGGAGGGGTGCCTGTCCATCCCTGGGGTTTACGAGGATGTGACGCGGCCCGCCAAGGTGCGGATGGTGTTCACGGATCTGGACGGCAAAGCGCATGAGGAAGAATTCGAGGATATTGCCGCGACCTGCGCCCAGCATGAGCTGGATCATTTGGACGGCAAGCTGTTCCTTGATTATCTGTCGCCGATCAAGCGGCGGATGATCACCGCGAAGATGAAAAAGCTGAAAAAAGAGCGGGCGCGGGGGGCATGACGCGCCCGTTTTTGATGGTGCCGGATAAGCGCTTGCGCACGGTCTGCGCGCCGGTGGATGCCGTGGATGACGGGGTGCGGGCGGTGTGGAGTGAAATGCTGGCCGCCATGTATGCCATGCCCGGGGTGGGGCTGGCGGGGCCGCAGATTGGTGAAATGCGGCGGCTGGCGGTGGTGGATTGCGTGGGCGATGCACCAGTGCGCATGGCCAACCCCGAGGTGCTGCACGCGTCGGCGAAGCTGCGCGCGCATGAGGAGGGCAGCCCGAACCTGCCGGGGCTGTTTGCCACGATCAAGCGGCCGCGGGCGGTGACTGTGCGCTATCTGGATGAGCACGGGGACGTGGTGGAGCGGGATTTTGTCGGGCTGTGGGCCACATCGGTGCAGCACCAGATCGACCACTTAAACGGTAAACTATTTATCGACCACCTCAGCCCGGTGAAGCGGAAAATGCTGCTGGCAAAGCACGCCAAAAACATGAAGCGGAGGGGCTGATATGCGGATTGTGTTTATGGGAACGCCGGATTTTTCGGTGGAGGTCTTAAAGGCGCTGCACGGGGCGGGGCACGAGATTGTGGCCGTGTATACCCAGCCGCCGCGCCGGGCGGGGCGGGGGAAGAAAGAGCGGCCAAGCCCGGTGCAGGTATGCGCCGAAGAACTGGGGCTTGAGGTGTTTACCCCGCTGAATTTCAAGGAAGATTCAGAGCGTGCGGCCTTTGCCGCGCACCGCGCCGACGTGGCGGTGGTGGTGGCTTACGGGCTGATATTGCCGCAGGCGGTGCTGGATATGCCCGCAAATGGTTGCCTGAATATCCATGCCTCGTTATTGCCACGCTGGCGGGGCGCGGCGCCGATTCAGCGGGCGATTATGGCGGGGGATGCAGAAACCGGCGTGTGCATTATGCGGATGGAAGCGGGGCTGGACACGGGGCCGGTGATTGCGTGCCGTGCAACAGCGATTTCGGCAGATGACACGGCGGCGAGCCTGCACGACCGGCTGGCATTGATGGGCGCGGGGCTGATTGTCGAAGTGCTGGCGGAAAACAAGTTTAACGCTAAACCACAGCCGGAAGCGGGCGTGACCTATGCGGCGAAAATCGACAAATCCGAGGCAAAGGTGGACTGGGCGCAGCCTGCCGAAGTGGTGGACCGGTTGATTCGCGGCCTCTCGCCCTTTCCCGGGGCATGGTGCGAGATGCGGGGCGAGCGGGTGAAGTTGTTGGGCAGTATTGTCGCCGAAGGCAAGGGGGAACCGGGGGTGGCGCTGGATGATGACTTTACCATTGCCTGCGGGCAGGGAGCGGTGCGGCTGACCAGATTGCAGCGTGCGGGCAAGGGGCCGATGGTGGCAGGTGATTTTGCGCGGGGCTTTCCGCTGCTTAAGGGTGAAAAGCTGGGCTAGAGGCGGGAGAAAGCGCTTGAGGCTTTGTGCGGCGCATTTTGCCAAAATAAAAACAACTCGAAGTTATTGCTATCACTTATAGGTAGTATCATAACTAGATTCCTAGGAATCTAGTTATGATACATCGTTGTAAATGAGCGTAATATCAATGGGATGGGGGCGTGTAGACGGGCAATTTTTTTTGAGAAAATGCGGCGTGGAGGATGGGCATGGCGTGTGCCGGGCTAAAACCCGGCCTACGGATCACGCAGTTTATGCTCTGGAAATGGCCAGTCGTCGTTCTTATGTAAGAGGCAGAAACATTAAGGAGTCTCCCATGGGTATGGTTGTTTACTGGATCATCATCGGCGCTGCGGCGGGCTATGTGGGCACACGGCTCCTGAAGATCGACCTGCCTTTACCCCAAACCATTGCCCTGGGCATTGTCGGGGCGCTGATCGGGGCGCTGGCGCTCAGGGTGCTGCTGGCGGTGCTCGGGGTGGCTTCGGGTTTTATCGGGGCGATTCTGGGGGTGGCGGTGCTGGTGTTTCTTTACCAGCGGTTTATCGAGAAGCCTTAAACGGCGCCATGCCTTTATTGGCCAGCCCGTCGGCCAGCTCGTTCTCGGCGTGGCCCGCATGGCCTTTGACCCATTCCCACGTGACGCGGTGGCGGGCTTGGGCCTCGTCCAGCGCCTTCCAAAGCTCTTCGTTTTTCACCGGCTTTTTGGCGGCGGTTTTCCAGCCGTTTCGCTTCCAGCCGTGCAGCCATTTGGTGATGCCGTTTTTGAGGTAATTGCTGTCGGTGATCACGGTCACGTCGCTGGGGCGCTCAAGGGCGTTGAGCCCCTCGATGGCGGCCGTGAGCTCCATGCGGTTGTTGGTGGTTTCGGCAGCGCCGCCGCAAAGTTCGCGGGTTTTCAATACCTTATCGCCTTCTTTGGCCACGAGCAACGCCCCCCAGCCGCCGGGGCCAGGGTTGCCCGAGCAGGCGCCGTCGGTATAGATAAACAGCTCAGGCATAATAGGCGTAGAGCAGGGCGGCGCAGGCGACAAGGCCGGAATAGAGCCGCAGGGGCAGCCAGTATTTCGGTGCCATGCCGCGGGAAATGTAAACCAGATCAAACAACAGCATGGCGGCAATGCCGATGGCCAGCGGCAGGGCGGGGACGGGGGAGACCAAGGCTCCAAAAGCGGCAAAGAGCGGCACCAGTGCGATGAGCACATCCAGCACATTGGCGCGTTTGGCGGCAAAACCCCAGTAAACCCCGCCGAGCATCCCGAGATAGATCGCACCGTAAGAATTCAACACCGTGAAGGCGTCGGCCCAATAGGCGCGGGGCGGGGTGATCAGGCCGGCCAGAGCGGCGGCGGCATAGACAAAGGGCAGGGTGAGGACAAGGGCGAACAGGGCGGGCAGGGCAGGGACGCGGGTCATGCGGGCTCTCTCAATATGCGCGGCACCTTGAAGGAGATGTTCTCGGTGGCCGTTTCAACGATTTCGACGCGCAATGTATAGCGGGCGCGGAAGGCGTCCAAGACCTCCTCAATCAATACTTCGGGAGCGGAGGCCCCGGCGGTGATGCCGATGGCGCGCACGCCTTCCAGCGCCCGCCAGTCGATATTGGCGGCCCGTTCCACCAGTTGCGCATAGGCGCAGCCGGCGTTTTGCCCCACCTCCACCAAGCGGCGGGAGTTGGAAGAATTGGGCGCGCCGATGACCAGCAGCGCGTCGATCCTCGGCGCGATTTCCCGCACCGCGGCCTGGCGGTTGGTGGTGGCATAGCAGATGTCTTCTTTGCGCGGGCCGACAATGGCCGGGAAGCGGGCCTTGAGGGCGGTGATGATCTCGGCGGCATCATCGACGCTGAGCGTGGTTTGGGTGATATAGGCAAGGCGCGCAGGGTTCTCCGGCTGCACCTTGGCGACATCGGCCACCGTTTCCACCAAAAGCACCGCGCCCTCGGGCAGTTGCCCCATGGTGCCGATGGTTTCTGGGTGGCCTGCATGGCCGATCATGATCATTTGCAGCCCGTCCCGATGGTGGCGCTCGGCTTCCATATGAACCTTGGACACCAGTGGGCAGGTGGCATCTACATAGAGCATATTGCGGCGCTGGGCGGCCTCGGGAACCGACTTGGCGACACCGTGGGCGGAAAACACCACCGGGCGGTCATCGGGGCAGTCGGCGAGGCGTTCAACAAACACCGCGCCTTTCTCGCGCAATCCATCGACCACGTATTTATTATGCACGATTTCGTGGCGCACAAATACCGGTGCGCCCCATTTTTCCAGCGCCATTTCCACAACCTTGATCGCCCGGTCAACCCCCGCGCAAAACCCGCGCGGGGCGGCCAGACAGATGGTCAGCTCCGGTTTCACAGGCTCTCGGTGTCTTCAAACGTGCCAATGCCGGTATCTGGCCGCGCGGGGCGGCCGATCACGTCGCGCAATTCGTCAAGCTCGATGAAATTGTCGCATTGGCGGCGCAGCTCGTCGGCAATCATCGGCGGGTTGGAGCGGATGGTGGACACCACCGACACCCGCACCCCTTGCCGCTGGAGGCTTTCGACCACGGGGCGGAAATCTCCGTCGCCCGAGAAGATCACGATGTGATCCACGTTCGGGGCCAGTTCCATAGCGTCCACCGCCAGTTCGATGTCCATATTGCCCTTGATTTTACGCCTGCCCATGGAATCGGTGAATTCCTTGGCGGGTTTGGTGCGCATATGGTAGCCGTTGTAATTCAACCAATCGACCAGCGGCCGAATGGGGGAATATTCTTCGTTCTCCAGAAGCGCCGTATAATAGAACGCCCGCAATAGCTTGCCGCGCCGCATAAACTCGGTGCGCAGGAGTTTATAGTCGATATCAAAACCCAGCGCCTTCGCGGCTGCGTAAAGATTCGACCCGTCAATGAACAGCGCCAGCCGTTCGTCGCGATAAAACATAGGTTAATGACCCTTTTAACAAGAAAATACTTGTGCGAATGGATAGTTATATGACGTATACACTAGCGCACAATGCCTGAAATGGGAAATAAGCAAGAATGGTCAATAAACAAGGGCGAAAAATTGCAAATTTGTCGCGCAGGGGATACGTGGCGCTGGGGTCCAACTTGCAGACCACAACCAGAACATCGCTGGAAATGGTTAACGAGGCGTTGGAGTTGTTCGCTGGTGCAGCAATCCGAATCACCCAGAAAAGCCAATGGTATAGCGCGCCCGCCTTTCCGGTGGGAAGCGGGCCGGACTATGTGAACGGGGTGGTGGAGATCGAGAGCGCGCTAACGGCAAAGGCGATTTTGGCTGCGCTTCACAATATCGAGAGCGCACTTGGGCGCACCCGCCCCAAACGCTGGGCGGCGCGGGTGCTGGACCTTGATTTGCTGGCGCTCGGGGCGGAGGTGGCTCCGAATCAGGCGGAGTTTGCCCGTTGGACGGGCCTGCCGCTGGCGGCCCAGATGCAGGCGGCGCCCGAGGGGCTGATCCTGCCGCATCCACGCCTGCAAGACCGGGCCTTTGTGCTGAAACCATGGGCAGAGATTGCGCCGGATTGGCGGCATCCGGTGCTGGGGCACACGGTGGCCGAGATGCTGGCGGCGCTGCCAGCGGAGGCACGGGGCGAAATCCGCCCGCTTTAGCCCTTGTATTCTGCCCCTTTAGCCATTACATAGCGGATTCTTCGGGTCCCCAATTTGAATGGAGCAAGTCGCATGGCACGCGTAACGGTAGAAGATTGCATTGATAAAGTCGCCAACCGCTTTGAGCTGGTTGTGCTGGCCGCCCACCGCGCGCGTGAAATTTCTGCGGGCGACCCGATTACGGTTGAGCGAGACAACGACAAAAACCCCGTGGTGGCTCTGCGCGAAATCGCCGAAGAAACCATCACCGCCGAGGCGTTGCGCGAAGCGGCGGTCAGCGTGCTGCAAGAGCATAACGAAGTGGACGAGCCGGAAGAGGATTCCATGCCTCTGCTGATGGAAAAAGACAGCCCCGACACCCCCGCCGAAGACGAAATGTCCGAGGAAAACATGCTGCGGGCCCTGATGGAAGCGCAAAGCCCGAGCTGACCTCAGGAGGGCCGAAAGATTGATCCCTGTTGATGATCTGATCGCAAAGGTCCAGTCCTATAATCCGAAATCGGATGCGGCGTTGATCCGGCGCGCCTATGATTTTGGCAAGGACGCGCATGAGGGGCAGTTTCGCAAGTCTGGCGAGCCTTACTTTACCCACCCTGTGGCGGTGGCAATGTTGCTGACCGAAGTGAAGCTCGATGATGCGAGCATCGTAACGGCACTGCTGCATGACACGATCGAGGACACCAAGGCGACCTATCAGCAGGTGGCGGAGCTGTTCTCGCCGGAAATTGCTCAACTGGTGGACGGGGTGACCAAGCTCACCAATCTGGAGCTCTCCAGTGTGGAAACCAAACAGGCGGAAAACTTTCGCAAGCTCCTTATGGCCATGTCAAAAGACCTGCGGGTGCTGCTGGTAAAGCTGGCCGACCGGTTGCACAATATGCGCACCCTGCGCTCCATGCCCAAGGAAAAGCAACTGTTGAAGGCGCGGGAAACCATCGAGATTTATGCGCCACTTGCCGGGCGCATGGGGATGCAGTTTATCCGTGAGGAACTGGAGGACCTGTGTTTTCGGGTGCTCAACCCTGAGGCGCGCAACTCGATCATGCGGCGGTTTATCAACCTGAGTAAAGAGAATGACGACCTGATTCCGCACATTACCGAAGATATTCGCGTGGCGCTCTATAATTCGGGGGTGGAGGCGCGGGTGACGGGGCGCGAAAAGCGGCCCTATTCGATCTGGCGCAAAATGCAGGAAAAGAACGAACCATTCAGCCGCCTTTCCGACATTTACGCCTTTCGCATTATCACCGGGTCCGTGCAGGATTGCTATATCTCGCTGGGGGCGGTGCACCGGCGCTGGAGCGCGGTGCCCGGGCGCTTCAAGGACTATATTTCGCAGCCGAAATCCAACGGTTATCGCTCGATCCACACCACGGTTTCGGGGCGCTCGGCCAAGCGGGTGGAGATTCAGATTCGCACCCGCGAAATGCACCAGGTGGCGGAAAGCGGTGTGGCGGCGCATTGGTCTTATCGCGATGGCGTGCGGGCCGAAAACCCCTTTGCAGTGGACCCGTTCCACTGGCTGCGCTCGCTGGCCGAACGCTTTGAAGCCTCTGAAAACCCTGACGAATTCCTGGAGCATGTGAAGCTTGAAATGTTTCAGGATCAGGTGTTTTGCTTCACCCCCAAGGGCGAGGTGATCAAGCTGCCGCGCGGGGCGTCGCCGATAGATTTTGCCTATGCCATTCACACCCGCATTGGCGATTCCTGCGTGGGGGCCAAGGTGAACGGCCAGCGGGTGCCGCTGTGGACCAAGCTTCGGAACGGGCAATCGGTGGAGATTATCCGCGCCGAGGGGCAGCGACCGCAAGCGAGTTGGGAAGATATGGTGGTGACGGGGCGCGCGAAATCGGCAATCCGGCGCTATTTGCGCGACGAGCACCGTGATGCCCATATCCGGCTGGGGCGGGAAATTGCGCGGGTTTCCCTGGGGCGCGTGGGCAAAAAGCCCACCGACAAAGCGCTGGAAACAGCGGCGAAGCTGTTTAACCTGGAAAGCGGCGATGCCCTGCTGGCCGAAATCGGTGCAGCCCACATCAGTGGCGCGGAGCTGGTGCAACGGCTTTACCCCGAGCTGGTGAAATCGGGGGCCAGCCCGGGCCCGGGACCGGATGAGGACCGTGTGATCGGCTTGCAGCCCAACCAGTCTGCCGCGCCGGCCCCCTGTTGTTCGCCGGTGCCCGGAGAGCGGATTGTCGGCATTGCCATGCCGGGGCGCGGGGTGCTGATCCACGCGATTGACTGCCCGATTTTGGAGAAATTCGAAGGTAATGACCGCCGGTGGGTAGATCTGCGCTGGACGCCTGATTCCCGCCTGGCCTGCAACGAAACCAAAATCGAAGTGGCCATGGCCAACGATGCGGGGGTGCTGGGGCGCATCTGCACCCTGATCGGTGAACACCGCTCAAATATCGTCAACATAATTTTTACCGCCCGAAAGCCGGATTTTTACCGAATCCGGCTAGACATTATGGTGCGGGATATTGAACATCTCACCAATGTAGAAACCGCCCTCAATGCAGATTCGGACGTGGCCGAGGTGATCCGCTTTCGGGATACCAGCCTGTGCGAGCTTGCCGAACAGGATGGTGGAAAGTAGTTAAGGGTTAAACCAATGGTATTTAAGCGCCGCGATAAACTGCACTGGGCAGAGACCCTGCGCAGCTATATCCTGCCCCGCGCGGGCTGGAAGCGCACGCTGATATACCTGGGCCACCGCATAAGGCGCATTCCCGACAGCCCCACGCGCATTGCCCGTGGCATTGCCTTTGGCGTGTTCACCTCGTTTTCGCCGTTTTTCGGTTTTCACATCATTCTGGCGATGATTCTGGCAAAAATTCTGCGCGGCAACCTGATCGCTGCCGTTGCGGGCACCGCCATTGGCAACCCGTTCACCTTCCCGCTTATTATTAGTGCCGCGCTGAAAATTGGCACATTTCTCTTGGGCCGTGATCCTGCACAGCATGATTTCAACCGGGTTATGCATGCCTTCAGAGAGGTTTTTCATTCAATCTGGGATGCGTTTAAGAGCTTGTTCGGGTTTGGCCATGCCCAACTCACCGGGTTCGGCGATTTTTTCTTTGAGGTTATGCTACCTTATATGATTGGCGGCGCGCTGCTCGGCCTTGCCTTTGCGCTGGCAGCGTTCTATCTCACCAAGCCATTAATCGTGGCCTATCAGAACCTTCGCCGCAAGAAACTTGCCAAAAAAGCCAAAAAAAAGCCGGTTGAGGGCTGACAAGCGGGGCGTTACGGCCTAGCGTTATAGCGTCAAATCAATGGAGGCCTGCCATGAATGCCTTGAATCGCCTACGCCTCGGTATCAATATCGACCATGTCGCCACCGTGCGCAATGCCCGCGGCGGAAACACCCCCGACCCCGCCCGCGCCGCCAAATTGGCGCAAGCGGCCGGGGCCGACGGCATTACCGCTCACCTGCGGGAGGACCGCCGCCATATTACGGACAGGGACATTGAGGCCATTATAGATTCCATTGATATTCCTCTGAATTTCGAAATGGCCGCCACTGATGAAATGCAGCGGATTGCCCTGCGCCACAAGCCCCACGCGGTGTGTATTGTGCCGGAAAAGCGCGAAGAGCGCACCACCGAGGGCGGGCTGGAAGTGGCGAATGACCAAAACCGCATCGCTCATTTTATCGCCCCGCTGCGCGAGGCGGGGTGCCGGGTGTCTATCTTCATTGCCGCGGAGCGTCGCCAGATCGAGGCGGCGGCGCGTATCGGCGCGCCGGTGGTGGAGCTGCACACAGGCGCCTATTGCGATGCTCATGCGGAAGGGCGGCTGGCAGATCGAGATGCAGAATTTGCCAGGCTGAAGGACATGGCAACCCTGGCGCTGAGCCTCGGGCTGGAGGTTCATGCAGGCCACGGACTGACCTATGACACCGTGAAGCCCGTCGCGGCGCTGCCAGAAGTAATGGAGCTGAATATCGGCCATTTCATCATCGGCGAGGCCATCTTTTCCGGCCTGGATTCCTCTATCCGCCGTATGCGCGCCCTGATGGATGAAGCGCGGCAGGAGGCCAGCGGCGAGAGCGTCGCATGATTCTGGGCATAGGTTCGGATATGGTAAGTATTGAGCGAATCGAGGCCACAATTGCGCGGTTTGGTGTTCGATTTGTGCAACGTGTATTTTCCGAAACCGAGAGGAAAACCGCCGAATACCGCGCCGCCACGGTGGAAACCTATGCCAAGCGCTGGGCCGCCAAGGAGGCCTGCGCCAAAGCCTTGGGCACAGGGCTGCGCATGGGGGTGGCCTGGAAAGAAATGGCGGTAAAAAACCTGCCCACAGGCCAACCTGAGATGGAGCTGACGGGCGGCGCGCTTGAGCGCCTCAACCGCCTGACCCCCAAAGGCCACAGGGCCAAAATCCATGTGACTCTGACCGATGATCACCCCTGGGCGCAGGCCTTTGTCATTATTGAAGCGCTGCCAAATACTTGACATTCGTTCACCGCACGCTCACATAACGCCCATTCCCTTTGAGAAAGAGTCACAATGGCAAAAAATGAAAAGAAAAAAGATGGTCCGGTCAAGGAAACCATCAAAACGGTGGTTTACGCCCTTTTGATAGCCGGTGCTATTCGCACCCTCTTTTTCCAGCCATTCTGGATTCCCTCTGGCTCTATGAAGTCAACCCTGCTGATTGGCGACTTTCTTTTTGTTAATAAGTTCGCCTATGGCTATTCCTATGCCTCCTGCCCCAGCATGTTCGGCGTCGATTTTTGCGGCTTTGCCAAAGGGAGCGATACGCGCCTGTTTGGCGCCGACCCCGAGCGGGGGGATGTGGTGGTGTTCAAGCATCCCGTATCCGGAGAAGATTATATCAAGCGCCTGATCGGCCTGCCAGGCGACCGGATTCAGGTGAAAGACGGGCTGCTTTATATCAACGGTGAGCCGGTTTCCGTAACGCCCGACGGCGTGTTTACCGAGACGTATGCGCCCCAAGGTCCGGAGGGCGGCCGCCCGAGCTGCGGGAACCGCCCGCCCCCGAACGGGGACTGCATCAAAAACAAATTTGTTGAGGTTTTGCCCAACGGGGTGAGCCACACTATCCTGGATTTCCGCGACATGAATTCCGACCATACCGAAGAATTTCTGGTTCCCGAAGGGCAGTTCTTCTTTATGGGCGATAACCGCGACAATTCGGTGGATAGCCGCTATTCCCAAACCGGCCCGAGCCGCGGTGTGGGCTTTGTGCCGCGCGAGAATATTATTGGCCGCGCCGACCGCATCATATTCTCTTCGGCCGGCCGCTCGATGTTTTACTTCTGGACATGGCGTTCGGACCGCTTTTTCAAGGCGATCGAGTGAGCCAGGACACGCCAATTCAGCGCTTTTCAGAGCGCTTGGGGCACCGGTTTTCGGATGAGGGCTTGCTGCGGCAGGCCCTCACCCATGCCTCGGCATCCAATAATAAAAGCAATGATAACCAGAGGTTGGAGTTTTTGGGGGACCGCGTTTTGGGCCTAGTTATTTCGCAGGCCCTGTTTGAGGCGGACCGGAGCGCCCGCGAGGGCCAGCTTGCCCCGCGCTTTAATGCGCTGGTGCGCAAGGAGGCCTGCGCCGAGGTGGCCGGGGAGATCGGCCTTGGCGAGGCGCTCATGCTCGGGCGCTCCGAAATGCGCTCCGGCGGACGGCGGAAGCTGGCACTTTTGGGCGATGCCATGGAAGCGGTGATCGCGGCGGTTTACCTCGACGCCGGGTTCGAGGTGGCGCAAAGCCTGATTCTGCGCCTCTGGGGGGAGCGGATTCGCACCGCAGAGGCCCGGGCGGCAGACCCGAAATCGGCATTGCAGGAATGGGCGCAGGCGCGCGGCCTGCCCACGCCGACCTATGCCGAAATCAGCCGCAGCGGGCCAGACCATCAGCCGGTTTTTGTGGTGGAAGCCAGGCTGAAAAACGGGTTCTCGGCCCGTGGTCAGGCCGCATCGAAAAAAGCTGCACAAGTGCAGGCGGCGGCGGCGCTGCTCGCACAGGTCAAGGATACGGCATGAGCGCGCGTTGTGGGTTTGTCGCGCTGATCGGAGAGCCAAACGCGGGCAAATCAACCCTGCTGAACCGGATGGTGGGGGCCAAGGTGTCAATTGTCACCCACAAGGTGCAAACCACCCGCGCCCGCATTCGCGGCATTGCGTTGGAGGGCAACAGCCAGATCGTGTTTGTAGATACACCCGGCCTGTTCCGCCCCCGCCGGCGGCTGGACCGCGCCATGGTCTCTGCGGCATGGAGCGGCGCGGCGGATGCGGATCTGGTCTTGTTTCTGGTCGAGGCCCATCGCGGTGTGAGCGAGGGGGTGAAGGCCATTCTGGATGGCCTGTCGGCGCATGTTCCGAGCACGGTTCGGGTGTCTCTGGTCATCAACAAAATTGACAAAGTAAAGCCAGAAAAGCTTTTACAACTCGCTAATGAGCTGAATAATTTATATAATTTTGAAAATACCTTTATGGTATCAGCCGAAAAAGGCCATGGGGTAGACTCTCTGAAAACCCACATCGCCAATGCGCTTCCCGAGGGACCATGGCACTATCCGGAGGACCAGATCGCCGATGCGCCCCTTCGCCAGATCGCGGCGGAAATCACGCGGGAGAAACTCACCCTACGTTTGCATCAGGAATTGCCCTACCAGCTCACCGTGGAAACCGAAAACTGGCAGGAGCGTAAAGATGGCTCTGTGCGGGTTGACCAGATGATTTACGTGATGCGTAGCGGGCATAAAGGCATTCTTCTTGGCCCCAAGGGCGCAACGATCAAGGGCGTTTCCATGGAGGCCCGCCAAGAGTTATCCGAGTTTCTCGGCCGCAAGGTTCACCTGTTTCTGCAAGTAAAAGTGCGGCCAAACTGGCTGGAAGAGCGCGAGCGCTACAGTGAAATGGGGCTGGATTTCAAGGACGGGGATTAAATGCCCCGCCTGACAGCCGATTTTTGGGTGCGCGCCTATCTGCGGCGCCTGGACATCGCCAATATACCGGCGTTTATTGTGCATAAAGGCAACCCGACTGCCGGTGCGGTGTTGGTGAAATCCAATTTGCTCAACGGGCGGGCCGTTCTGTTTCATAGAACCTATGACGGTGAAGGAATGCGTGTGTGGAGCGTGTTGGCCGAGGGCGCAGAGCATGAGATGGACCAGACGATCGCCAGCCAGCGCAAATTTGACCCCGATCTCTGGGTGATCGAGGTGGAAGACGCCAAAGGCCGCACTTTGCTCGACGAAGACGGATTGTTCGGGTAGGGTCGCGCTATGGAATGGCAAGATCATGGTATATTGCTTTCGGTTCGGCGGCATGGGGAAGGGGCGGCGATTATCGAGGTGATGACCAAAGCCCATGGCCGCCATGCGGGCCTTGTGCGCGGTGGGGGCTCCCGGAAATCTGCGGCTTTGTTGCAGCCGGGGAACTGGCTGTCGCTGACCTGGCGCGCCCGGCTGGAGGATCAACTCGGGTCGTTTAACGTTGAACCAAAAAAAGCGTTCTCGGCTTCCTTACTGTCCGACCGGCTCAAACTTTTTGGCTTCAATGCCCTATCCGCCATGCTCGCCCGCTATGTGCCGGAGCGTGAGCCGAATCCAGACTTGTTTGAGGCGTGTTTAGACCTGATGGCGCGCTTCCAATCCGGTGAAAACTGGCAGCATTGCTATTGCAAGCTGGAATTGGAAATGCTGAATGCTCTGGGCTATGGCATCGATTTGTCGCAATGCGCCGTAACCGGACAACAGCATGATTTAACTCATGTTTCTCCGAAGTCGGGGCGCGCTGTAAGTCGCGAAACGGCGAAAGGCTGGGAAGACAGGCTCCTTGTTTACCCCGGCTTTCTGGTTG
>JALWPC010000012.1 GCA_026995265.1 Paracoccaceae bacterium | reverse complement strand
CGCGAAACAGCTTGAAAGAGATGATCAGGTCAGCCTCCACCACCTTGCCATCCGCCGTGTCCCGCGCGCTCCTGATCCGCGCCCCCGTGCACCACGGCAGGAATTCGGGGTATTTGGCAATGTCGGCAACAAGGTCAAACATCTGCTGCGGGCTGTAGGGCAACGGGCGGTGTTCGGAATGGGTGGGCATTTTGTCTCTCTGGGGTGACGTTTGGCTTTGGCTACCATAAAGTGCATGGGAATCAAAAGGGCAAGGGCTATGCATTCAAAATATGAAATAGACGAGATGATTTCCGCAAAAGCCATTGCTGCGCGGGTGGAGACACTGGCCAAGGAGATTTCCGAGCATTTCGCCGACACCGACAAGCTGGTGGTTGTCGGCCTGCTGCGGGGCAGTTTTGTGTTCATCGCCGACCTTGTGCGCGAGCTGACCCTGCCGGTGGAGGTGGACTTTCTGGAGGCGAGTTCATACGGGAATTCAACAGAAAGCTCTCGAGAAGTGCGCATTCTCAAGGACTTGCGCGGCGAGATTGAAGGGCGGGATGTGCTGGTGGTGGAAGATATTGTCGATACCGGCCACACCCTGCACCACGTTTTGCACCTGCTGGAAGCGCGCAACCCCAAGCGGCTGATGACCTGCGCCCTGCTGGATAAGCCCTCGCGGCGGGAAACCGACGTGAAGGCCGACTATATCGGCTTTGAAATCCCCGACGAGTTCGTGGTGGGCTATGGCATTGATTATGCACAAAGAAACCGCAATCTGCCCTATATCGGCGCGGTCCGGTTTACGTCATGAACCTGTTCTGGCTGCTGCGGATGAAGCGCTGGGTGCAGCACCCGCCCAGCTCGAAAATGCTTAAGCTGATCGCCTTTGTGGTGATCATCAGCCTGCTGCTCTATGGCTATGAGCGGGCCTTTGGCTGGCCGGACTGGCTCACCGTCAACCCTGTGCGCCGCGGGCCTTTGCCAACCGTGCGCCCCTGAGGCGGGCGAAATCATCCCCTGCGTGGTAGCTGGAACGGGTCAGCGGCGTGGCCGACACCATCAAAAAACCCTTGCCGTAAGCCATTGTTTCGTAAGCCTTAAATTCTTCTGGTGTCACAAAGCGCTTCACCTCGTGATGCTTGGGCGTGGGCTGCAAATATTGCCCGATGGTCAGAAAATCCACATCCGCCGCGCGCATGTCGTCCATCACCTGCTGCACGCCCTGCTTATCCTCGCCAAGGCCAACCATAATGCCGGATTTGGTGAACATCATCGGGTCCAGCTCCTTGACCCGTTGCAGCAACCTGAGGCTATGGAAATACCGCGCCCCGGGCCGCACCGAGGGGTAAAGCCCCGGCACGGTTTCAAGGTTGTGGTTAAACACATCCGGCTTGGCTTTCACAACGATTTCAAGCGCTTCCGGCCCGCACTTCAGGAAGTCCGGCGTCAGCACCTCGATGGTGGAACCCGGCGAGCGGTGGCGAATAGCGCGAATAGTCTGGGCGATATGCTCCGCCCCGCCATCCTTCAGGTCATCCCTGTCCACCGAGGTAATCACCACATGCTTCAGCCCCAGCTTTTCCACCGCATCAGCCACGCGGCCCGGCTCGAACACATCCAGCGCGTCAGGTCGCCCCGTGGCGATATTGCAAAACGAGCAACCCCGCGTGCAAATCTCGCCCATGATCATCATGGTGGCGTGGCCCTGCGCCCAGCACTCGCCGACATTCGGGCAACCCGCCTCGGCGCACACCGTAGTAAGGTCGTTATCTTTCAATACCTTACGGGTAGCGCGATACCCCTTTGAGGTCGGCGCCTTCACCCGTATCCACTCCGGCTTGCGCAAAATTGGCGTATCCGGCTTATGCGCCTTTTCAGGGTGGCGCTGGGATTTATCGGAGAGATCACGAGACATTTTAACTCCTTAACGAGGCGGGGCCTAACCGAGTTCCAAGGTTGCCACCCCGAATTCTGCGGGGTGGGGCGGCGGCACGGCTGCGCCTTTATACATACGGGCGGTTGAAAAAACAGCGTCCATGCCAAGCTTTTGGCACAGGGCGTTGGCAGCGGCATTGTGGGACGGCGCGTCAATCGAAACATTCGCCCCCTCTGCCCCGATGCTCGAAACCAGTGCCTTAACAAGGGCTTCGGCCTCCTGCGCATCCGGCGCATAAAGCGGGCCGATTTTGAAGCCGTCGCGGCATTGCCGGATGGTGCCAAACGCCGTGCCCGCTTCATTCACAAGCGTGCGCCGCGTTTTGGTGTCGGCAAACCAGCTTTGCATATAGCGCGGGCGGGAAAGGCCGGAAATTCGGGCATCCTGCGCCACAAGGCGCGCGGGGCTTTCGGCGGTGAAGC
>JALWPC010000011.1 GCA_026995265.1 Paracoccaceae bacterium | reverse complement strand
TCAATCGGCAGGCCGTGGCAATCCCAGCCCGGCACATAGCGGGCGTCAAAGCCGAGCATCTGGTGGGAGCGCACCACCATATCCTTGAGGATTTTATTGAGCGCGTGGCCGATATGCAGGTGGCCGTTGGCATAGGGCGGGCCGTCATGCAGGATATAGGGCTTGCGGCCCTTCTTGGCGCGCAGGGCCTCGTAGAGGTTCATATCCGCCCATTTTTGCAGCCATTCCGGCTCGCGCTTGGGCAGGCCCGCCCGCATGGGGAAATCGGTCTTCGGCAGGTTCAGGGTGGATTTATAATCAGGGGTCTCGGCGCACATGGGCTAGCTCCGTTAAGGGTATGAAAACTGGACAAAGAGGCGGTGCGGCGAGGCCATACACCTTTTCCCGACGACTCCGTTTCAGAGCGCCGGGCGGCTAATTCGTATGATCAAAGCGGTATCCATAGGCGGGGTTATAAGGCGCGGGGCGCGGAGCGTAAAGCGCTGAATTGCCGCTGAAGGGGGTGAATGGCCTTGGCCAGAGGGGGCGGCACGCCCCCTGCCGATGGCGCAGCCGAGGCCACGCCCAACGGGAGGCGACTTGCCGCTTGCGGCACGGCGTCCGACGGGCGGGAGGCGTTGGAGGGTGGCGGGTGTGTGGCCGTGTATTCTTGGGCTGGAAGATACCCTGCTCTGTAGACATGTCAAATATGACATGTCTACAGAGCAGGGTATCAATTCCCCATCTTCTTGCCGTTAGGCTTCGAGGTCTGGTGTGTCATGCGCCGTGCGCCCCTCTTCATGGGCCTTCAGAATCCGGTTCACCCACGCCATGAGCGCCGCCACCAAGCCAAGCACGAGGAAGGACACCACGCGCAACAGGCCGTCCAGCTCGGACATATCGACGAAGTAAACCTTGGCGACAACCAGCACCACCATCAACAGTGCCAGCTTGCGCAGGCCCGCTGAATGCCGGAGGAAGGCCAGCGCCAGCAGGCCGAGGGCGGCGAGGATCAGGGCGACGGTATAGCTATAAAGCTCGGGCTTGGAGGTGGCATAGCCGGCCATGTTGTCCCCTTGCCAGAAGTGGCGGATTTCCAGCGCGACCCAGAGGGCGGTAAAGCCGGCGGCCAGCACCCAAAAAGCGCCGCGTAGCCAGCGGGGCAGGTGGATGAGCTTCCATGCCATAAGGCCGGATAGCAGGGCGGGCAGCAGGTAGGCCACGCCAAGACTGCCAAAAATTGGCCAGCCGATGGCGCGCATTTCGCGCATAAAGGCAGGGTTTGCGGCCACGGCGGCCGCGAGTGCAGTGGCGGCCAGGCCCCCGTATATAAGCGAGAGAACAACCCTCAGGGCGCGCAAGCGGCCACCGGTTTTCAGGCGGTAAAGCTGGTTGGCGGCCAGCATGAGCCACACAGAGCCGCCGAGCGACAGGAGCGCATAGGCGAGGTGGTCGGCATGGGTGGCGTCCATCCAGCGCACCAGCAGCAGGTTGATGAATATCCCGCCCAGCGTCCAGATGGCGGATTCCAGCACCACCACCACCGAGGCGCGCCCGCCGCGCTTGAGCCGCCATGCGGTGGCGAGCAGGGCGATGCTGCCGAGATAGGCCAGCGTGGCCTGCCACAGAGGGGCGTCATAGCCCCAGAACAGCCCGGGCTCGACCACCAGCCGGAAGCTGACCAGAACCGCGCCGATCTGGATGTAGAAATCCAGCAGCGCGAGCCTGAAGCGCTCGCCCAGCCACGCGGCGGCCAGCACCATAACGGCGAAAGAGAGCGTGAGGGCGACGCCGCCGAGCAGCACCACGCCCACAAACGAGAGCATCGACATGGCCGAAAGGGCAAAGAGCGCGGTGCGGGTGCGGTCCTCTTCGGTGTCGAGACGGGCGAAGCGCCCGGTGAGGGCCACCATGAGGGTGGCGATGATGGCGAGGTAGATCGCCCAATTGCCAGCGCCGAGCACATGGCTCGGGGCCCAGCGCAGTTCGATGATAATCGCGACCCATGGCGCAAAGCCAGCGGCCAGCACGGCATTGGCGACCCTGAGCGGCGGCAGAACCGCGCTGCGCCATGCAAAGGCGAGGCTGGCCGCCATGGCCACCATCAGCAGCACGGCCACGGTGAGGGAGGGGGGGTCGAGCACATCGCGGTTGGCGTTTTGGACCCATGCCACGGCTACGGGGCGGGCGTCCATGGCTTCAACAGCGATTATGCCAAGGGCGAGCAGGGGCGGGGCGAAGGCGAGATCGGCCAGCGCGGGGGCGTCCTTCATCCAGAAGATGGCGGCGAGCAGCAGCAGGGAGGAGGCCATGAGCGCCAGCCAGAACAGGGCGGCGTTCTGGTTGTATATCAACCCGATATAGGCGGTGGCGGCAAGG
>JALWPC010000010.1 GCA_026995265.1 Paracoccaceae bacterium | reverse complement strand
GTAGACATTATGCATTGACCTACCCAACCTCGAAGGACGTGGGTTACGCTTCGGGTTGGGTAAGAACCAGCTTGAAGCACAGAGCCATAATCGAGGAGGGTAGGTCATGAACAAGTTTAGCAAGTACGTGGGGCTGGATACACATGCGGATACGATTGCAGTTGCGGTGTCGGATGCTAGTGGAGGTAAACCAAGGTATTACGGAGAGATTTCGAACCGACCGGCTTCGGTTGAGAAGCTGGTAAAGCGGTTGAGTCCGGATGGAGAGGTGGTGTCGTTCTGCTATGAAGCGGGGCCTTGTGGCTACGGTGTGTACCGCCAGCTCACCGATCTGGGTCATGCGTGTGATGTGGTGGCGCCGTCGCTGATTCCGACGAAGCCGGGTGACCGGGTGAAGACGGACCGGCGCGATGCACTGCAGCTGTCGAGGTTGCAACGGGCCGGGGAGTTGACGCCGGTGTGGGTGCCGGGTCGGGAGCAGGAGGCGATGCGGGATCTGACGCGAGCACGAGAGGATCTGGTGTCGATGGCGCGGCGTGCGAAGCAGCGACTTGGCGCCTTCCTGTTACGCCACGGGAAGGTCTACACGGCTGGAGTGAAGAAGTGGACGAAGCGGTACTTCCGTTGGCTGGAAGAGGTGAAGTTTGATTTTCCGGTCCAGCAGATCGTTTTTCAGGAATACGTCGATACGGTGAATCACCTTCAGGCACGTGTAGAAGCCTTGGAGGTGGAGATGGAGCGGGCGTTGCCCGATTGGTCGCTGGCGCCGGTGGTGGAAGCCCTGGTGGCCCTGCGTGGGGTAGACCGGGTGAGTGCGATGACGCTGTTGGCGGAGTTGGGGGACATCACCCGCTTTGATTCACCGCGGCAATTGATGGCGTACCTGGGCCTGGTGCCGAGCGAAGCCTCCAGTGGTCGGCGCCAGCGCCGTGGCGCGATCACCAAGACGGGCAATGGCCATGCCCGACGCACGTTGGTGGAGTCGGCCTGGAGTTACCGGTTCCCGGCCCGCAAGACGGCGCATCTACAACGGCGCGCCAAACAGACCAGCGAGTCGGTGCAAGCGATCGCCTGGAAGGCGCAGAAGCGCTTGTGCGGGCGTTACCGGCACCTGCTGGAACGCGGCAAGCTGAAGGTGCAGATCACCGTTGCCGTAGCACGCGAGTTGGCGGGATTTATCTGGGCCATTGCATGCGAAGTCATGGGGCGCCCCGTGGCCGTTCGCTAACACACAGGCAGATTCAGCATAGCGACCGATCATTGAACTAAATTGAGCTAAACGGAGGACGCGAACATTTTGCTCAGGGCATGAGGAGCCTGACAGGAGAATCCTCGTTGCTCCTATGAGGCGCCCAGTACCATCGGGATGACCCTCGACTGTAGACCGAGGCAGCTCCACGACGAAGGCAAGTCCGGCGGTTCCGACCCGCGTATATCAGAGGGATTAAACGTCGTTGAATGCTGCTCGTGCCCTGAACCAAATGTTTGTAATAGAAACAAGGACTACGAATAATTTTGCACAGATACTTGACAGGTCAAAGCATATCAGGAGCGGGCTTGCCCGCGAACCGGCGGCGGAACCACGCAAATGCACGGTTCGCGGGCAAGCCCGCTCCTTGTATCTCTCTCGATACGCTGTTTAGCTAGCAGTGTATCAGGGAACGTGATGAACTTGCCCCGCTCCTAAGGCTTGCAGTCTGCCCTGTAGATGAAGTCTCACGTTCCAATTTTCTCATTATACTGAATGGTATCCGAGTCCTTTCCTGTGGGAAAAGAGGCTGCATGTACAAGGTAAGTGGAGAGAGAATATGGCGATTATCGGCATTGATATCAGTAAGTTGAAGCTGGACTGTCTGTGGCTTCGGGATCTGACCGGGCACAAGGCCAAGAGCAAGATTCATCCGAATACACCGCAAGGCCATCAGGCATTACTCGCCTGGTCGACCCAGCAAACCGGCGAGGCGGTGACCTCCCTGCATTTCATCATGGAGGCGACCGGGATTTATCACGAGGCCCTGGCTTACGCATTGCACGAGGCTGGCGCCAAGGTGTCGGTGGTAAACCCGGCGCAGCTACGCAATCATGCCAGGAGCCTGGGCACACGCACGAAAACCGATAAGAAAGACAGCTGGGTGATTGCCCACTATGGCGCCACGCAACAGCCCCGACAGTGGCAACCCGAACCTGACGAGGTGCGTCGCTTAAGAGCCTTAATTGCCCGCTATGAGGCCGTCAAACAGGATATGCAACGGGAGCTGAATCGTCTGGAAAAAGCCCGGATCACGCGTGTCTCGGATGAGGTATTAACCTCCATCGAGACGATGTATCGACAACTGGAAGCCGAAAAGAACCGGCTACA
>JALWPC010000009.1 GCA_026995265.1 Paracoccaceae bacterium | reverse complement strand
TCAAGAGACACCCTCTGGCGCGCCGTCGGCACCACCCTCGAGCGCATCACCGCGGAAGAGTGTGCAAACTATTTCAAAAACGCAGGCTACGCTTCCGTCAAAACCTGAAACGCTCTAAAGCACCGGAACCGCGCCTCGCCTTCGGCTCGGCGGGGCGGCGCGTCAAGATATGGTTTGCTTGGTGAAATCGCACCCGCGCCGCGCAGCGAATGTCGCGCTTGTGGCAGGCGTTTTTCGGGGCGGATGTGCAGCGCCGTCCTGACGCAGAACAGGAAAAACGACATTGGGGATATGCGCACACCAGGACTGGGCCCAATATTGAGTCGTCAGGCTGTAATTCAGAATTCAACGCGTTTGCCCTTCGCGAAGGAAGGCAAAATGTGGCGGGAAAAGTCGGCACGAGCCGTAAGCGGATGATAGGGCAAACCTTCTTGGCCTGTACTGCGTAAAATCTGGAAGATTGACTGCCGATTATAGTGTGCGAACGCGCTAACGTCTAAATGAGTTTTATTGACTATCTAGGACAGCCCCTTTTCATTCTTCTGGAAATACTCTGGGGTGAGCATCTTTGATGCGAGGGGCAAAGCCCCTATCGGCGCCGGCAACACGCGCGAAAGCTTGTGGGCGGCGCGAACATGACCTCGCCACAGGCACAAAGGTTGACGCGCCGCCTCCGAGCGAAGCGAGGCGCGGGTCCGGTGCTTTAGCACCGGATACAGGCGGTTTCGGTTTGTAGTTTAGGCCCGAACGGTCCCATCCCCCGTCACCAGATACTTGAAGCTGGTCAATTGCGCTGCCCCCACCGGCCCGCGCGCATGCATCTTTCCGGTAGCAATGCCAATCTCCGCGCCCATGCCAAATTCGCCCCCGTCGGCAAACTGGGTGGAGGCATTGCGCATCAGAATGGCGCTATCGACCCGCTGGAAAAACCGCTGGGCGGTGGCGTCATCCTCGGTGACAATGGCGTCGGTATGGTTGGAGCCAAAGGTGCGGATATGGGCAATCGCCTCATCCACCCCGTCCACCAGCTTGGCGGCGATGATCTTGTCCAGATACTCCACCCCGAAATCCTCGGCCCTGGCCTTCACGGTGCCGCTAAGCTCGGCCAGCGCCCCATCGGCGCGCACTTCAACCCCCGCCGCCACCATATCTTCAATAAAGGGTGCCGCGTGTTTGGCGAAAAACGCCTTGTCGATCAGCACCGTTTCCGCCGCGCCGCAAATGCCGGTGCGGCGGCACTTGGCGTTCATCACAATGGCGCGGGCTTTTTCGGGGTCGGCGGCTCCGTCCACATAGACATGGCAAATGCCTTCCAGATGGGCAAATACCGGCACCCGCGCCTCGCGCTGCACCAGCCCGACCAAGCCCTTGCCGCCGCGGGGCACGATCACATCAATGCTTTCGGTCATGGTCAGCATTTCAGACACCGCCGCACGGTCCCGCGTCGGCACAAGCTGGATACTCTCGGCGGGCAGCCCCGCCGCTTTCAGCCCCTCCACAAGGCAGGCATGAATGGCGCCCGAGCTGTGAAAGCTCTCGGAGCCGCCGCGCAAAATCGCCGCGTTTCCGGCCTTCAGGCACAGCCCGCCCGCATCTGCCGTCACGTTCGGGCGGCTTTCATAGATCACCCCGATCACACCCAAAGGCGTTGACACCCGCTGAATGTGCAGCCCCGAGGGCATGTCCCATTCCGCCAGCACCTTGCCCACCGGGTCTTCCTGCGCCGCCACGGTGCGCAGGCCCGTGGCAATGGCCCTGACCCGCGCCTCATCGAGCATCAGGCGGTCCATCATCGCATCGCTCAGGCCCTTGTCGCGGCCAAATTGCATGTCCTTTTCATTGGCCGCAAGGATAGCCTCAAGGCTGGCCTCGATACAATCCGCCCCCGCCTCCAGCGCCGCCTGCTTGGCCTCGGGGCTGGCAAAGCCGAGCTTGGCACTCGCCGCCTTGGCCTTTTGGCCGATCTCCCGCATCATTGCTTTAACGTCCATCACGTCCCCCTCAAATCGCCATATCATCGCGGTGGATAAGCGCCGTGCGGCCCTTATACCCCAGCAAAGCTTCAATCTCCGCGCTTTTCGCGCCCATAATCTTGCGGGCCTCCGCAGCGGCATAGCCCGCCAGCCCCGTCGCAATAAGGTCGCCCGACGGCCCGCGTATTTCCACCGGATCGCCGCGCTCAAAGTCACCCTCCACGGCGCGCACGCCAGCGGGGAGAAGAGACTTGCCACTGCGCAGTGCGCGCGCCGCACCCTCGTCAATAGACAGGCTCCCCGCCACCTTCATCGCCGAAATCCAGCGCTTGCGGGCCGAGGCGGGGTCGTGGCGCGCCATAAACCATGTGCAGCGCTCGCCCTTCAGCAGCCCC
>JALWPC010000008.1 GCA_026995265.1 Paracoccaceae bacterium | reverse complement strand
GTCAACATCCAGTGGCCAGCGGCACGCAAAGGGCGGGTGCAAATGAAATTGCGTTGCGATTCCGCAGCCTAAAGCCATCGGGCGCCCCGGGTTCCCGGGGTGCCCAAACCGGATTTATAGGCTATACTGTCGGAAAAGGAGCCAAAAATGCTTACAATTTCCAACGATGCCACCATTCAAACCGTAATCACCACTTTTGAAGTGACACCCGCAACCTGCCAGGATTTGCTTGAAGAGCTCAGCGCCGCTTGCGAAGAGGTGATTTCCAAACAACCGGGCTATATTGCATCGGCCCTGCATATCAACGACGCCCGTACGCGAATCGCCAATTACTCGCAATGGAAAAGCCGTGATGATTTCCATTCGATGCTGCGTACCGATGAAATGCGCATCCGCAACAAGAGAATTAACGAGCTGTGCAAAAACTTTGCACCTGTCATGTACGAAGTGGCTGTTTGCATGAGTTAACCCATGAGGCCCGCAAACCCGGGCCGTTTCACAACCGGATACGGCCCGGGGTTGATTTTTGTGTCAAATGGGCTGCCCTGTGTTTTTGCTAATAGGGCAACATTATCCCACGAATTGTGAAATAAAGCAGGGCTGCAAGAGCCCCGGCTGCGGGCACGGTTATCACCCACGCCGCCGCGATTCGCATCGCCATGGAGCGCTTCACCAGGTCCTTTTTATAGGCCTTGCGCAGGCGCTTGCGGTCTGCCTTCAGCAGCCCCCGCGCTTTTTTCATCTCGGCCAGTATCGCGCCCCGCTCGGAAATATCCGCCGCTTCAAAGCGGCTCAGAAAGGCCTCGGCCACCTCGGGGGGCTCGCCCTCGTAATGGTCGCGAATTTCGGCAATCAGGCGGTCGTGGTTGGAGTCGAGATACTCGCGCAAAAAGCCAACCCCGAACACCCCGCCCACGGCAATATGGGTAGAGCTCACCGGCAAGCCAAGCTGCGAGGCAAGGATCACAGTGACAGACGCCGCCAGTGCCACCGAAAACGCCCGCATCATGTCAAGCTCGGTGATCTCGCTGCCCACGGTGCGGATAAGCTTTGGCCCGAACAGCGCCAGCCCGATGGCAATGCCAAGCGCGCCGATCATCATCACCCAAAGCGGTATCTCGGCCTTGGTCGCCACCGCGCTATGGGTTAGCGCATCATTGATAGCCGCCAAAGGTCCCACGGCATTGGCCACATCATTGGCCCCATGGGCAAAGCTGAGCAAGGCGGCTGAGACAATCAGCGGAATCGCAAACAGCGCCCCGACGCTTTCGCGGTCGTTCTTCAGCTTGCTTGATGCCTTTTTGATCATCGGTTTCACCAGCAGGAACACAAGCACCGCAACCGCAAAGCCGATGCCGGTGGCGGTGAAAATATCCAGTTTCCACAGATGTTTCAGGCCTTTAAGAACAAGGTAGATCGCAAAAGCCCATGTCATCAGCGCCACATAGATCGGCACCATCTTCTGCGCCGCCGCGATTTTATTGCTCTTGTAAACAATGGTGCGCTTGATCAAAAACAAAACGGTTGCCGCAATGATGCCGCCCAGCAGCGGGGAAATCACCCAGCTCGCCACGATCTTGCCCATGGTGCCCCAATTGGCGACCTCCCAGCCTGCCGCCGCGATGCCCGCGCCCAAAACCCCGCCGACAATCGAGTGGGTTGTGGAAACCGGCGCGCCCATATAGGTGGCAATGTTCAGCCATATCGCCGCCGCCAGCAAGGCCGCCATCATCAGCCAGACAAACACATTCGGGTCCGAAATCAGCGCGGGGTCAATAATGCCCTTCTTGATGGTGCTCACCACATCCCCGCCCGCAATCAGCGCGCCACCCGCTTCAAAAACCGCCGCAACGGCTATGGCCCCAAGCAATGTGAGCGCCCCCGAGCCCACAGCAGGGCCCACGTTATTGGCCACATCATTGGCACCAATATTCAGCGCCATATAGCCGCCAATCATCGCCGCTATCAGCAAAAGGCTACCGCCCCCGCCCATCTCTACGCGCTGGGAAAGCACCGCGTAAATCGCGGCGATAAACACCCCCGCAAGGCCAATTTTCATAAATTCCGTTCGTCCCATTTGTCCATTCCGTTTTTTGGGTTCGTTTGCGGAACAGCTAAGGGATTCGCGTAACAGTTTTATGACAGCGGGAAGGGCGGGATGTCGCGCTGTGGTAGATGCGCGTCAACTTTCCTTTGGCCACAAAAAAAGCGCCCAATGGGCGCTGTTTATGTATTCGCATCGGTTTAGAGAGCGAGCCCTGAAGGTTTTTGGATTGGCGGTGACCTACTCTCCCACGTCTTGAGACGCAGTACCATCGGCGCGGCGGGTCTTATCGGTCGAGTTCGGGATGGGATCGGGAGTTTACCTCGCGCTTTGACCAC
>JALWPC010000007.1 GCA_026995265.1 Paracoccaceae bacterium | reverse complement strand
CTGGCAAAGCGCATGTCGCGATTGGTGACAATGCCCAGCACCCTGCCCTGTTCATCCACCACCGGAAAGCCGGACACCTTGTAACGCTCTTGCAGCGCCTTGGCGTCGGCCAAAGTCTGATCGGGGGTCAGGGTGATCGGGTTTTCCACCACCCCGCTTTCAAAGCGCTTCACGGCGCGCACCTGCCGCGCCTGCTCCTCCACATCCAGGTTGCGATGCAGCACCCCCATGCCCCCCGCCTGCGCCATGGCAATGGCCATTTTGCTTTCGGTCACCGTGTCCATCGCCGCGCTCAAGAGCGGGATGTTCATGGAAATGGTTTTGGTGAGCTTCGTGCGGGTGTCCGCCGTGGTGGGCAGCACGTCAGATGCCGCGGGCACCAGCAATACGTCGTCAAAGGTGAGTGCCTCGGATATGTCCATTGTCGGACCTCCCATCTTAGGGGTTATCTTTGACGCCTTCCTATTGCATGGTGCACCGCAAAAGAAAAGGCCTAAGCCACCGCAGCGCCGGTTTTTTGTGCCAATTTTCGGCTTGCCCACATTTTCAGCGCCTTATAGGCAATGAAAAAGATAAGCGTGGTGGCGATAAGCCCGCCGCCAATGGTGCCCGCGGTGGCGACCACGCCAACCCCCTTGCCCATGGCCATGATGTTGATATTGGTAAAGGTCGCCGCCGGAAAGGTGAAGCTGCCCCACATCGGGGTGAAGCCCGCCCTGGTAAGCCATCCGGCAAACACCAGCAGCACAATTCCATAGCCCCAAACGGCGATATAAAACGCCAGAAATGCAGGCTCCATATCAAACAGCCCGAAGGCCATGCCAAACAGGCTGAGCGGTGCGAGGATGATGGCGAAAGGCGGGCGCAAAGGCTCCGGTGGGCGGGTGCGGATGAACTTGGCGGCCAGCTGCAACAGGATGACCACAAAGGCGGCCAGCGAGAGATAGGCAAGAATCTGGCTCAACAGCCCATAGCCCAGCGGCACCCCCGCCAGCGGTGTGGTGCTCAGCCCCACAAAGGGCAGAAGCTGAAACGGCGTCACAGAGCGCCCCTCCGGCGGGGCCTTGGATATGGCTTTCACCACAAAGGTCACGATGATGGCGTGCAGGATTACCCCGAACCACCACACATAGCGGGCCACCTCTCCAAAGGGGACAAGCCCGACCGCCAGCACGATAAACGCCATGGAGACCGCCGAAAGCCCGGCCCTGCCGGGCGGCGACTTGAGGTCCTCCATCAGCACCCCGGGGCGGGCAATGAGCTTGGCCAGATAGCTGAGCACGAAAAACACCAGCAAGGCCGCGGTGATGCCAAGCAGCAGGTCGGCAAAGGCTACCGGCAGGCCGAAATTCTGGCCAATGCCCCGCCACGCATGGGCCAGCCCCACTAGGCCGAGAATAACCGGAAAGATCGCAGGTGGTGTGCTGCGCCACAATGGCTGGCGTTTCATGTCTATCCCCTTATAATTCACATATAATATTGTGAATATAAAATATATTGCAAGCGGTACATCCCCCCAGCGCCAACTGGTCGCATAGGCCGCATTCCGCAAGGTTTTTCACCGGGTTCGGATTTTCTGGCAGAAAAACATTCGGTCTGGCAAGTATCGCAGTTATTTACCCCGAGTATTAAAGAAGCATAGAAAGTATAGTGGCATGAACTGCGCCCCGTTTTTAATCAGGTGATTCGGTTGGTTTTTCGGCGTGAAATCCAATTTCAAGACGAAAATCCAACGATTCTGGTTAAATTCGTTAACTTTTTCTCCGAAGCAGGCAAAAATATTTTTGGGAATCGCCCGAAATTGTCATCTTTTGGTCACAATGATCTGTTTCGGGGCTGTCCAATCGCGCACCTGCACATAGGTCGCACAATTCCAAACGCGCTCAGCGGCAAAAAACATGTAGTAAAAAATGGCGCAAACTGGCGGCCGTATCGCGACTTTACAAATCTGAAAGCTCAAAAATCGGGTGTTTGCATTTTGCTTATTTCAATGGAACTCTGACACAATTTCGTCACATTCAAAACTTTCGTTCTAAATATTGACAATTTTCACAACCTGAAGGATGCCCAAATCTGCCACATTCGGCTTTATTTAGCTGAACTGTCGGGTATGTTACCGCTTAAACATTTGAAATCTTAAGAAATCCGAGTTACTGTCCGAAAGTTGTGGTTGGACGGTCCAACCCAGTAATAACAGGAAAATTTGTATGGAAAACAAAAAAACAGAAGGGGCTCTTTCCCGTCGCCAAGCCCTGAGTAGGATTGGCTTGTCAACAGCCGGTATCTACGTGGCAACCGGGATGTCGACGCTCTCGGTTGCTCATGCGAGTTCCGGTGCGTCTTCCTCTGGTGGGTCTTCCTCTGGTGGGTCTTCCTCTGGTGGGTCTTCCTCTGGTGGGTCTTCCTCCGGCGG
>JALWPC010000006.1 GCA_026995265.1 Paracoccaceae bacterium | reverse complement strand
TCGAGGTGCTTTCCACCAAATGCCTGACGCAGTTTTCCAATAACATCCGGAATAATAACGGCTATTTGCGCCGTTCCCGCCCCGACGGCATGAAAGATCGTCGCGATATGCAATTCATGCAAAACGGTCGCAAGGTGTTCAAAGAGGTGCTGCCGATTGTATCAAAGCACATTCTGGGCCACTTAGAGGAGGCGGGGCATAGCGCCGATGAACTCAAGCGGCTGTGGCTGCATCAGGCCAACAAGGCGATGAATGATTTCATTGGCAAAAAGGTGCTCGGGCGCAAGCCGGAGCCGGGCGAGCAGCCCAATATTCTGCAGGAATACGCCAACACCTCCTCGGCGGGGTCGATCATTGCCTTTTCGCAGCATTCCGAGGATATAGCCGAGGGCGAACTGGGGCTGATCTGCTCCTTTGGCGCGGGGTATTCTGTGGGCTCTGTGCTGTTGCGGCGGGCGGGTTAAGCCTTAGCCGCCTGCTGGCGGGCGAGGCCGCTGTCTACGTCATTTACGCCCACAAGGCGCACCACCAGCCGCAGAAACTGGTTTTCGGCATGGTCGCGGACGCCATCGGCCAGCACCAGCCGCCAGAGGTCCACCACCAGCGCAAAGCGGTCCTCATAGGGAATGGCGGCCTTGATCAGGCGGGTGAAATGCACCGTGTCGCTGGCGGCGGCTTCCACCTCTTCCGCACCGTGGCGCAGGGTGGTGGCCTCGGCGGCGCTGATGCCATAGCGCTCGGTCAGAATCCGGTCAATCAGGGCCTTTTCGCTGTCGGCATAATCCTGGTCGGTGCGGGCAAGGCGCACCAGAAGGGCTGCAAGCGCAAGGCGGGCGTCATTGGCCTCTAACGGGTCGGGGGCGGGGTCGGGCGCGCGCAGGCGCTTGAAGAGTGAGTCAAACATGGCCTCAACCTAGCGGATTTCGGCCGGGTTACAAGGGCGGGGTGGTGATATGCCCGTGATACACCTGCACCGCCGCGCCCCAAGCGGCTTCAGGCGCCGTGGGCGGAGTTATCTACGGCCAGCGGGTCGCCGGTGAACGGGGTTTGTGAGGCTACGCCCCAACCTGAAAAGGCGCGCAAAAGCGTGACGCGGCAGATCAATCGGCGGGGTTTATGGAGCCGTCAACCATGTCAGATGACAGGCCACAAGGTCTTTTGGCCGTGCCGCCCAGTCCTGCAAAATCGCGGTGTTTGCCGCACGCTGATCATCCGGCATAAACTTTAGCCATGCTTTTAGAGCCTGCGTTAAAGGTGCGCTTTGGGCTTTGAAGCTCTCGACCTGCTGTGTTTGTGGAAGCTGCGCTGTAAGGGCCACCACTTGCACCAATCCGCTGAAATAATTGACCAGAGGCCCAGGCGCCTCGGCGCTCAGGCACGCTTGAGTCGCCGATTGCATCAGGGCGGCGGTGGCCTCCGGTCTTTCATGCAGTGCATTTGAAATGGCGACCAATTGTTGGTCATACCCCGAAATTCCCGTGTCCTCGATTGCGCTCAACACCTGCGAATCCGCCGCGCTGGAGGAGGCCTGATTGCCGGATTCAACCGCTGCACCCGCGTTTTCCCCACGCGAATCACCTTGCGATTCGGTTAATTTTGCATAAATTCCGGCACCAAATTCACTGATTTTGCCTAGGTCGAAACTGGCGCGATCCGGCTCATGGCTCACCACACGCCCGTTGCCGGAGAGCTGAAATTTCTTTGGCACGCCAAAGGCTTGCGGGTCGGAAATGAAAAGCGCCCCGATAAACAACGCGAATGCCAATAAAATAAATCGCATTTCGAAACCTCAAATTCTCGCCGCCATACCGCTATTGTATCATAGTATATTTGATAATATTTATAAAAATTTAATTGAGGTTAATCGGCGCTGGGCCGCTTGTGTGCGGTTACAATGTATACAACGAACAAAGGTCGATCCGATATGGGGTAGGGCGTTGCCCGAAAGGGAAAGCGGTTCGAGATTTGGCAGGGTCGACAGTCCGGTTTGTGGCAGGCCGTTTTTTTTGCCTTTATACCCTGTCCGTCAGTATGGGTGGCAGATAAATCTGTTACGCCGGCCTCACAACCTTCCTAAACAAACCGGCTTTGCTTCACCGCTGCTTCAATAAAGCTGGCAAAAAGCGGGTGCGGCTCAAAGGGGCGGGATTTCAGCTCGGGGTGGAACTGCACGCCGATATACCACGGGTGGTCACTGATCTCGACGGTTTCGGGCAGCTTGCCATCTGGTGAAATGCCGGAAAACACCAGCCCGCCCGCCTCCAGCCTGTCGCGATAGCTCATATCGACCTCGTAGCGGTGGCGGTGGCGCTCGGAAATGGCGGTGGAACCGTAGATTTCGGCGATTTTCGAGCCGGGTTTCAGCGTGGCGTTATAGGCCCCCAGCCGCATGGTGCCGCCCTTGTCGTCGCCTTC
>JALWPC010000005.1 GCA_026995265.1 Paracoccaceae bacterium | reverse complement strand
TCCCGAAAACCATTGATTTTACGGTGGACTACCTGCGCTCCGGCCTGCCGAGGGATGCCTATGCGCGGGCGGTGGTGAACCGCTCCGGCAGGCGGTTCGCCTCGGTGCATGTGGAGGCGTGGCAGGATAACCGCAGCAAGCTCTTTGCGCAGGCGACAGGGCATTTTTTGATGCCGAGACGAGACTGACGCGGCACGACGAGGGGGCGCTTGTGTTAGACGCCGATAGGGGCAGTATCCCCGTGCGATACCAGTCACAAATGCAAAGCTTCGAGGGCGGCGCGGGCGCACGCTTGCCACATGTGAGAAGATTGATGCGCCGCAACCGGATAAGGGAGGCGGATTTAGGCGTGCTCTTCCCGGGCGATTTCGGCGAGGGCGCGGTTATAGGCGCGCAGGGCGTCTATATAGAACAGGGCACCGAGGATCTCGGGAGACGCCCCCTCTTCGGTGGGCTCGATGATTGGAATAAATTCAATTTTGCCGTTGTCAAACAGCGCAAAGGCACGCTCCAGAGTGGCTTCGGGCGACAGGCTGTGGCCCTGTTCAACCAGTTCGAGGCAGCGGGTTTCGCTGGCTCCGTCTTCGGCCCCGAGGGCGCGCATCAGGCGCCCGGCGGAGATGGTGCCGAGCAGGTAATTTTGCGGGCCGTCGGCAAGGCGCACGCCGCGCCGCTTCAGCAGGGTGAGGAAAAAGCTGCGGTCCACCAGCCGCGCGCTCAGGGCCGAGGCCAGCGAGACCGAGACCATCACCGCCACGCCTGCCTGCCAGTCGCCGGTGAGTTCAAACACAATCAGGGTGGTGGAAATGGGCGCGCCCAGCACCGCCGCCGCCACCGCCCCCATGCCCGCCAGCGCATAGAGGGTTTCCGCCCCCGAGAGCTCCGGCGCGACAGAGGTGGCGACATAGCCAAAGGCAAGGCCTGTCATCGCCCCGACCATCAATGATGGCGAGAATATCCCGCCGCCCATGCGCCCGGCAAATGTGATTGCCACCGCGGCGACCTTCACCGCGACAAACACAATCACCATCCACAGCCCGATTTGGCCTGTCAGCACGCGCGAGGTGGTTTCATAGCCCACCCCGATGATATGCGGAAACCATATGGCGATAACCCCCAGCACCGCACCAGCGAGGGCGGGGCGGGGCCAGTCGGGCATACGGGTGGCCTTCTGCACGAGGTCGCCGAGTTCTTCGGCGATAAAGATCGAGCGGATGAGGACGAAGGCCATCAGCCCCGAGACCAGCCCCAGCAGCAGGAAGGCGGGCAGCTCGCCATAAAACCCCAGATTGCTGGCGGGGAGGGAAAATTCGGTGACATCCCCCATCTGCCAGCGGCTCACCAGGGTGCCCGCCACCGAGGCAATCACAATCGGCGCAAAGGCCCGCACCGCGAAGTGGCGCAGCACCACCTCCAGCGCAAACAGCGTGCCCGCTATCGGGGCGTTGAACGAGGCGGACACAGCGGCGGCGGCGGCGCAGCCCATCAGGTCGCGCGCGGTGATGCCGTCGGCCCTGATCCAGCCGGAAATATAGGTGGAGATCACCGCCCCCAGATGCACCACCGGCCCCTCGCGCCCCGAAGAGCCACCGGTGGACAGGGTGATCAGCGAGGCCAGGGTCGAGGCCAACCCCTCGCGCCTGTCCACCCGGCCTTCGCGCAGGGCCGCGCCCTCGATCACATCGGCCAGCGATTGCGGGCGGCGAATTTTGCTGAAAGCCTGCATCAGCAGCCCCACCGCCAGCCCGCCCGCAACGGGAATGCCAACCACCCAGGCCCAGTGCAGGGTGGCGAGCTTCGAGTGCAGCGCCTTGTCAGAGGCCCCGTAGACGAACTCCTGCAGGGCCCCGATCC
Organism: Paracoccaceae bacterium; assembly: GCA_026995265.1. Taxonomy (GTDB): domain Bacteria; phylum Pseudomonadota; class Alphaproteobacteria; order Rhodobacterales; family Rhodobacteraceae; genus UBA3077. The sequence continues at coordinate 579 of JALWPC010000005.1, read as the reverse complement.
CCACCCGAAACCCGAGCGCGCCCATGCCGGCCACCACGCCGATCACCAGCGCGATCAGCCAGAATTGCACCTGACTGGGCCCGCGCTGGGCCATGGCACGCCATGCGCGCCTGAGCTCGGCCAGCCCGTTGCGCCAATGAAGCGCGATGAAGTGTCGGAGCTCTGCCAGCATCGCCTAGCCCTTGCGCCGGATGCCGATCACCGCGCCGAGCCCCTCGGGGCGGGGCAGGGCGTTGTGATTCTCCTGCATGGTGGCCAGCCGCTTAGTGATCCAGCCCGCATAAGGGGTGGAGCGGCGGGTTTTGTGGTCCACATTCATCAGCAGGGTTTCACAGGCAGCGGCGAGGTCCCCCGCTTCGTTGTGTATTTCAGCCCACAGATGCATGCGCTTGGCGTCATGGTCGATCAGCCGGATGCTGACGGTAAACCGCGCCCCCTCCAGCAGTTCGGCATAATAGCTGACATTGTTTTGCAGCGAATACGGCCCCTGACCCACCCGCGCCGCATGGGCCTCGCCGATGCCCAGTTCCCGCTCCAGGAACATATCAATCGCGGTGTCAAAAGCCATGGTATAATAAG
>JALWPC010000004.1 GCA_026995265.1 Paracoccaceae bacterium | reverse complement strand
TCAACGCGGCATGTGTGGACAACCTCAAGGAGATGACCGACATGCTCTACGCCCGCCTGCAACGGCGCGGCTTTGACCAGCGGGATTGCCACCAGCTCGCCAGCCGCGACCGCCATGTGTTTGCCTCGCTGCTGCTGGCCCATGGCGAGGCCGACGGGATGATTACAGGGGTGACCCGCAAATCAGCGCAGGTTCTTTCGCTTATCAACTACGTGTTTGACGCCGCGCCTGGCGACGGCGCGGTGGGCATTACCGCCGTGATAAATAGGGGGAAAATGGTGCTGATCGCCGACACTTTGGTGCATGAATGGCCCGAAACCCACGACCTCGCCGACATTGCCGAGCGCGCCGCAGAGGTGGCCCGCAACCTTGGGCTTGAGCCGCGCGTGGCTTTTGCCAGCTTCTCGAATTTCGGCTATCCGGTTTCGGAGCGCGCTGAAAAAATGGAATTTGCCGCGGCGGAGCTGGACAAGCGCGGGGTGGATTTCGAGTATGACGGCGAGATGACGGTGGACGTGGCGCTCAACCCCGAGGTGATGAAGAACTATCCGTTCTGCCGCTTGTCCGGCCCTGCCAATATCCTTGTGGTGCCAGCCAGGCACTCGGCCTCGATTTCGGTAAAGCTGATGCAGGAAATGGCGGGGGCCACGGTGATCGGACCGATCCTGACCGGCATTGACAAGCAGGTCAAGCTTGGCTCCACCACCTCGACCGTGACCGATATTCTCCATATGGCGGTGATGGCCGCCTGCAAGGTGGGGTAGATGATTTTCAACCTTGGCTCGATCAACATAGACCACATCTACCGCGTGCCCCACTTCCCCGCGCCCGGCGAAACGCTGCTAAGTGACAGTTATGCCAAGGGTTTGGGCGGTAAGGGGGCCAACCAGAGCATTGCCATTGCCCGTGCGGACGGGCAGGTGGTGCATATCGGCGCCATTGGTGAGGACGCGCTTTGGACGCTGGATTTGCTGGCCAAGGCGGGGGTGGATGTATCCGGCATCGCGGTGCTGGAAAGCCCCACCGGCCACGCGATTATCAATGTTGATACCAGCGGGGAGAATTGCATTGTGCTGGTTGAGGGCGCGAATATTCTGCTCAGCGAAGGCCAGATTAGTGCTGCGCTGGCGCAGGCCAAATCGGGCGATTGGCTTTTGCTGCAAAACGAGGTCAATAACGGCCCGTTTGCGGCCAAACTGGCCCGCGCCAAAGGGCTGAAGGTCGCCTATGTGGCCGCGCCGTTTGAGGCCGCCAAGGTGCAGGAGATGCTGCCCTTTACCGACCTGCTTTCGGTGAATGAAGGCGAAGCGGCCAGCGTTTGCGCGGCGCTCGGGGTCTCGGAAGACGAAATTCCGGTGGAAAAACTGCTGATCACACGGGGGCGCGCGGGTGTGAGCTATCGCGACGGGGCCAGCCGCTTTACCCAGGCGGCGTTTACGGTGGACGCGGTGGACACCACCGGCGCGGGCGACACCTTTATGGGCTTTTTTTTGGCCCAGCTTGACGGCGGCAAATCCCCGCAAGAGGCCTTGCGCATGGCCGCCGCTGCCGCCGCGCTCAAGGTCACAAAAAAAGGGACCGCTGAAGCGATCCCGTTAATGGAAGACGTGGCCCGGTTTATCCGGTCATCCCCTCCCAAAAGCTCTTAACCCGGCTAAAAAAGTCGTGGCTGGCGGGGTTGTTGTCTTTTGACTCGGCCTCGAACTCCCGCAAAAGCTCCTTTTGGCGGGCGGTGAGGTTGGTCGGGGTTTCCACGCCCAGCTCGATATACAAATCCCCCACGCCAGAGCCGCGCAGCGCCGGCATCCCCTTGCCGCGCAGCCGCAACTGCTTGCCCGATTGCACGCCCGCAGGCACTTTTACCTTGGTGCGGCCGCCGTCCAGGGTGGGGGCTTCCAGCTCGCCCCCAAGGGCGGCGGTGGTCATGGAAATGGGGATGGAGCAGAACAGGTTCACCCCGTCGCGCTCGAAAATAGAGTGCTCCGCCACCTCGATGAAGATGTAAAGATCCCCCGGCGGCCCGCCGCGCGTGCCCGCCTCGCCCTCGCCGCTGAGGCGAATGCGGGTGCCGGTTTCCACCCCCGCCGGAATGTTGACATTCAGCGAGCGGTCCTTTTGCACCCGCCCGGCGCCCGCACAGGACCCGCAGGGGTTCTTGATGATCTGGCCGCGGCCATGGCAGCTTGGGCAGGTGCGCTCCACGGTGAAAAACCCTTGCTGGGCGCGCACTTTGCCCATGCCCGCGCAGGTCGGGCAGTTTTCCGGCTCGGCCCCGCCTTCGGCCCCGGTGCCGTTGCAGGCCCCGCACGCCACCGAGCCGGGCACGGTGATCTGGGCTTCCTTGCCGTTAAAGGCATCCTCCAGCGTCACCCGCAGATTATAGCGCAGGTCCTGCCCGCGGCTGGCCCGCTGGCCCCGCCGCGCGCCCAGCAAGGG
>JALWPC010000003.1 GCA_026995265.1 Paracoccaceae bacterium | reverse complement strand
ATGATTAAAGAGATAAAGAGTATCGCACAGGAAGAGGAGCTAAGCAGTAAGGAGTTACGGCGCTATGTGGAGCTTTTTGCCTACTTTTTGGTTGCGGCTGCGGTGATGCTTTTGTATGCTTTTTCTTCTGTACCCCATAAAAAAAGTGCGGCTCTTTTGGCGCTGCTTTTTTGTGCGCCTATGGATATGAGAGCGGGGCTTTTGGATTTTCAAAACATCAGCGAAGCGAAAGAGTTTTATCAAAACGGAGCGTATCAAAAGAGTGAAAAAGCTTGGAAAACGCTAGAAGCTACTGATGAGGTGCGCTATAACCAAGCCAATGCCTTATATAAACAGAAAAAATTTAAAGAGGCGGCCAAGCTTTATGAATCGATTAAAAAGCCAAGTTTACAGCATCGGGCTTTGCATAATTTGGGCAACAGCTATGCCAAGAGTAAGGCGTATAAAAAGGCGATAGAGGCATACGAGAGGGCTTTAAAACTTAAAAAAGATCAAGAGACCAAAGAGAACCTTGAGGCGGTAAAAAAGCTTTTTAAAAAGCAAAAAGAGCAAAAGAATCAGCAACAAAACAACAAGAAACAAAAAGATAAACAAAACCAAGAAAAGAGTAATCAAAAGAATCAAAAAAAGAACCAAAAAAGCAAAAATAATCAACAAAATCAACAAAATCAACAAAAAAAGAGCCAGAACAAGAGTCAAAATCAGAGTCAAAAAAAGAAGCCAAACAAGCCCAAAAAACAAAAAAATCAAGCAGCAAAAAAAGATAAAAAAGAGCAAAGCGCTAAAAAAGAGAAGGCCCCAAAACCCTCACAAAAGGCTCAAACAACTCAAACGAAACTGAGTCAAAAAGAGCTCAGTGATAAGGAGGAGAAAAAATTGATGCGACTTTTAAGGCAAGAAAAAGGAAGCACCTATCGCTATACTATCACATCACCCTATCAAAAGGAAAAAAATGAGACACCTTGGTAAGATTTGTATACTTTTTATACTCTTTTTAACGGCTCTTTTTGCTAAATTTGAAGTAAGCGTTTCGGATAATAATATCGCTTTGGGAGATCAGATTATCGTAACCTTCTCCTCAACGAAAAGTGATAAGTTTCCGCTTATAACCGATATAGGAGGTTTTGAGATACAAAGCCGTTCACAAGAGCGCCAAACCCGTATTATTAACGGAAAAGTTGAGGGCTCTTTTAAGATGCACTATGTCATTACCCCTACGCATACCTTTACGATTCCCTCCTATACGATGATAGAAGCGGGCAAAACGGTACACTCAGACCCTATTACCGTTACGGTTACTAAAAATGCTACGCCTATGAATGGGGATATTGTTTTTAGTATGAAAGCCAGTAAAAAAGAGCTCTATGTAGGGGAGCCTTTTTTTGTAACTATTACCTATAAGCAGGCAAAGAGTTTGGATATTGTAGATAGGCAACTCGTGCCTCCTGAGGGGAAACACTTTTGGATAGAGAAAAAGCCCATAGAAAAACGCCGCACGACGCCCGTAGCGGAAGTGATTACGCTCAGTTACCTCTTTACGCCGCAAAAAGAGGGCAATCTTACGATTCATGCGGCACAAATTAAAATAGGAGAGCGCAGTTTGGTACGCGATGCCTGGGGAATGTTAAGAAGCATGCCCAAATATCGTACCTTTTTTACCGACCCTATTGCTATTAAGGTGAAGCCTCTGCCTCAAGCGGTTGATGCGGTTGGAAATTTTAGTTTTAAAGTGACGGTGGATAAAAGAGCCTCCAATGAGCGCGAAGCGGTTAATGTCACGATCGCTATAGAGGGTGCGGGTAATGTTATGGATATAGAGCCCTTTAAGCTTGATATTGATGGGGTGATGGTGTATGATGAGAAGCCCAAACGAAACTTTGAGTTTAAAGAGGGGAAATATTATGGAAGCTTTAGTCAAAAATTTGCGCTGGTCTCATCTAAAAGCTATACGATACCCGCTTTAACATTTTCCTATTTTGATACGAAGCTAGGGCGCAGTGTGGTACGCACAAGTGAGCCTATACCCATTACTATTACGCCAAGTAACGGTGCCAAGCAGGAGCAAAAGCCTAGCTTGAAAGTAGAGAAGCTTTCATCCAAACATTCACTTAGCACTACGCCTGCTTCACAAAGAGCACCTTTTTGGCTCTGGCTTGTTATCTTTTTCGTGGGTGTACTTGTAGGGTGGCTTTTAAGCAAGCTAAAACTAAAAGCCTCTAAGAGCAGACACAAGGAGCTTAAAAACTCTGATCCTAAAGCGATCATTTTGGCCTTGATGCCATACCGTGAGGATGAAGAGGCCAAAGCAATGATAGAGCTTTTATCTGAAAATCTTTATGAAAACGCCAAGCACCCAATTGATAAAAAAAGCTTAAAAGCTCTTTTTAATCGATTGGGCATTGAGTAAAAAGTTGCCATACAATTAAAAGTTAAGAGTA
>JALWPC010000002.1 GCA_026995265.1 Paracoccaceae bacterium | reverse complement strand
ATTGTCCGGCGTCAATTACTTTGTCCGGTCGGCGACAATTAGGATGGCCGGTTTTGAGTAGAGCATAAGCAAGCACCATTATTTTCTCCTTTTTCAGATTATTGGTTGTTATGTGATTCGGCGTAGCGCTTGCGAAAGCTTTGCGCCTGGATATCGAGAATGATGCTGTGGTGTACGAGTCGATCTATGGCGGCAACAGTCATGGAGCTGTCCGGGAAAATACCCTCCCAGCCGGAAAACGGTTGATTTGATGTTACAATAATACTGCCCGATTCGTAGCGGTATGATATCAGTTCAAACAGGACATGGGTTTCCGCCTCGCTTTTGCGGACGTAGCCGATGTCATCGAGGATAATCACGGCGTATTTATCCAGCTTGTGCAAGGCATCATCCAAACGCAGGTCGTTGCGAGCCTGTTGTAGCATTTGAACCAGTGAAACCGATGAGAAATGACGGACGCGTATGCCCTGTTGAATCAGGCTATGACCAATGGCTGCCGCGAGATGTGTTTTACCCACGCCGCTGGGGCCGAAGATCAGCAGGTTATCGGCTCTCTCTACCCAGTCGCATGTGGAAGAGAGCGCTTCAATGCGCGCTTTATATGGAATCATTTCAGCATGGAATTCAAAGTTGGTGATGGTTTTGCTTATCGGTAAGCCCGACTCCCGTGTGAAACGGGCAATACGCCTGGATTCGCGTTCATTGGCTTCATGTTCGCACAACACGCTCAGATAGCGTGCATGGCTCCATTGTTCATCTTCCGCCTGAGCCAGCAGGGATTGCCACATATTTCCTATCGTTGGCAAACGCAGACTACGCAGCAGAGCTGGCAGTTCGGCTGTAGCACTCATGACTGACCACCCTTGATCAGCGGGTCATAATCGATGACATCATGCTGCTTACCACTGACCTGATAATGTGACGATGGCGTGGGGTAAAAACGTTGCTGAATCAGGTGTAGTGGCGGTAGCTTCTCCTGTTTCAGCAACCAGTCTCCCAGTGCCTGCACGCAATCGCCTTTGGCGGCGATATACAGCACATTGACGATAAACTTGCAGGCAAAGTGCGCTTCCAACTCTGTATCCACCCGTTTCCAGATGGCGCGGAACTGGTCATTGGGAAGCAAGTCATCGCGCAGTACAGAATGGCGGAATGCCTGTGGTTTTTTCACCAGGGATTCAATGACATGACGGAAATCAATCTTGCGGCCCCGGTTGTTGTTGCCACCACCGGGGAAAGCCCGTTGCAACTCATATGTCTTATCGTTGCCGAGGAATAGTTCCAGATGACGTTCGTAGACGCGAACCCGTAACGACTCGCCAATCAGGCGTGACGGCACGGTGTAGGTTACACGCTTGGCGATGATGGTGCTTGTCGAAGAGACCGGGCAGACAACCTCATCATAATCCACAGCCCGAACTGGCGGCAGTGGAATCAGTGTTGCACGCTCCTCAGTGATCTTATCCTGATGACGGCGGTTAAGTCTGCTGACCAGATTATCCAGCCAGCGGCTGTAACTCTCCACGCTGTCGAAATCGCTGCTTCCCCTGAGCATCAGCTCTTGCCCGATACGGCGTTTGAGGTGGCCGTGAGGGCTTTCTATGGCGCCGTTCTCATGACTGACGCCACGGTTGTTGCGCGTGGGCTTCATGCCGTAATGCTCGCAGAACTCCTGATAACGCTTCGTGGCATCCTGTTTCTCATCATTGCTCAGGTTTTTGTAGGCGGCGGATAAACTATCGGTGCGGTGGGTTTGCGGCGCGCCCCCAAGACGTTGCAGGGCATCATTCAAGCTGGTCGTCAGGGCGACAAAAGACTCGCCGCTCTCAATCACACGAACAAAACTCCAGCCTGAGAATGGCAGGCGAAAATGAAACAGCCGGTGATCCAATGCTTTACCGCGAATGGTGATATGGAAGCTGTCCTTCGGCTCGGTGAAATCTGAGATACCCATCAAACCGGGTTCGTGGAGTTGACGAAAAATCACTTCTTTCTCCGGCCCGTAGTTTGCACGCCATTGTTTGACCCGGCGCTCCAGCGTACGCCGAATCGAATCGGGATATTGCCCCGGATACTGACGTTGAAGGAACTCCAGTAGCGTGACTGGCTTGAGATCGGGATGCGCTTCCAGCATCGGCACAAGCTCCGGCACCCATACGGATGCGAAAGGATCTTTTCTGGTGCGATGGCGGCGGGGCTTACGATGCTCCGGCCCGCCTTCGCCTTTCTCTATCCTGCGACCTGAACGCTCTGAGAAACCGCTGCGTGATGCCGCTCGTTCCTGGCTGTCACCTTTGAATCGTGATGTCATATACAGTGACCCCTGTGCGTGGTTAATCCAACTGCCCGGCATGAGAAACCTCCATTGCTTCTCAGACCAATATACAGCCGGTTCAAACCGGACAAGCTAATTGTCGCTGACCGGACACCGTAATTGTCGCGCAACAC
>JALWPC010000001.1 GCA_026995265.1 Paracoccaceae bacterium | reverse complement strand
CGCGCAAAGTGGCGCATCTGGCCCGCATCGAGGTTGCCGAGGAGGCGCTGCCGCCGCTGGCCGATGCGCTTTCCAACATTCTGGCCTTTATGGAGCAGCTCAACGAGGTGGATATTGAAGGCGTCGAACCGATGACTTCCGTCACCCCGATGGCGCTGAAACGGCGCAAGGACGAAGTCACAGATGGTGGCTATCAAGAGAAAATTCTCGCCAATGCCCCTGACACCCGAGAAGGCTTTTTTGCCGTGCCGAAAGTGGTGGAGTAGCCGATGACCGACCTGAGCACTCTCACCATTGCCGATGCCCGCGATGCCCTGCGCAAGGGGGATTTCACCGCCGCCGAGCTGACCGAGCAATATCTTGGCGCGATTGAAGCCGCCGGTGCGCTGAACGCGTATTCCACGATCACGCCGGAGATGGCCCGCGCGCAGGCCAAGGCCGCCGATGCCCGCATTGCCAAGGGCGATGCGCCGGATATGTGTGGCATTCCGCTGGGGATCAAGGACCTGTTCTGCACCAAGGGGGTGCAAACCCAGGCCGCCAGCCACATTCTCGATGGCTTCAAGCCCGAGTATGAAAGCACCGTTACCAGCCAGTTGTTTGATGCGGGCGCGGTGATGCTCGGCAAGCTCAACATGGACGAATTCGCCATGGGGAGCTCGAACGAAACCAGCTATTACGGCCCCGTGGTCTCGCCCTGGCGGCGGGGCAATGACGACACCAAGCTTACCCCCGGCGGGTCTTCCGGTGGCTCGGCGGCGGCGGTGGCGGCGAACCTGTGCCTGGGCGCGACCGGCACCGATACCGGCGGTTCCATCCGCCAGCCTGCGGCCTTTACCGGCATTGTCGGCGTAAAACCCACCTACGGGCGCTGCTCGCGCTGGGGCGTGGTGGCCTTTGCCTCCTCGCTTGACCAGGCGGGCCCGATGGTGAAAACCGTGCGGGATTCAGCGATTATGCTGCGGGCGATGGCCGGGCATGACCCGAAAGACAGCACCAGCGCCGACCTCGCGGTGCCCGATTTTGAGGCGGCGCTCACCGGCGACATTCGCGGCAAGAAAATTGGCATTCCCAAGGAATACCGGCTTGAGGGCATGCCCGCCGAGATCGAAAAGCTCTGGGCCGAGGGGGCGGAGAAGCTGCGCGATGCAGGGGCCGAAATCGTCGATATTTCCCTGCCCCACACCAAATACGCCTTGCCCGCTTACTACGTGATCGCCCCCGCCGAGGCCTCTTCCAACCTCAGCCGCTATGACGGGGTAAAGTATGGCCACCGCGCCAAGCTCAAGGCGGGCGAGGGCATTACCGAAATGTATGAGCGCACCCGCGCTGAAGGCTTTGGCGACGAGGTGCAGCGCCGCGTGATGATCGGGGCCTATGTGCTTTCGGCGGGCTTTTATGACGCCTATTACATCCGCGCCCAGAAGGTGCGCACCCTGATCAGACAGGATTTCGAGCAGGCCTTTGCCAGCGGCATTGACCAAATCCTCACCCCCGCCACCCCGTCGGCCGCCTTTGGCCTTGGCGAAATGGCCGATGCCGACCCGATCAAGATGTATCTGAATGACGTGTTTACCGTCACCGTCAACCTCGCGGGGCTGCCGGGGGTGAGCGTGCCCGCCGGGCTCGACGCCAGCGGACTTCCGCTTGGTTTGCAGCTTATCGGCCAGCCATGGGGCGAAGCGGATATGCTCAACACCGCTTTTGTGCTAGAAAAGGCCAGCGGGTTTGCGGCAAAACCTGCCCGCTGGTGGTAACAGGAGATGAACATATGGCCCCTTCCAAGCTCAGCCTATTGGCCCTGATGGGCCTCACGTTAGCCGCCTGCCAAAAGGAGGCCGGGGCAGACCCGATGTTCCCGCCCATTGGCGGCCCCCGCCCTGTTGCCATGCCGAACGTCAGCACCCCCACAGACCTGACCCCAAGCAATGATGGCGCCACCGAGGCCCTCACCACTGCGGTGAATGAAGCGCTTGACGCGACCGCCGCCAACACCGGCACCGGCAACGATGCAACCGTCACCAATGCTGCCGCCGATAGCGGTGCGGTGGTGCAGGCCGATACTCCTCCGGCCCGGCAAACACCCCCCGAAGCGGCCCCCGAACAGGTGATTATCCAGCCAGGCCAGATGCCCGACGTGGTGGCAGGCGTAAACATCATCACCTATGCGCGCGAAACCACCAATGCGGTGGGCGAGCGGCTCTACCGCCGCCCGAGCATTCGCCGAACCAACACCGTTTTGCAATGCCGCAAATTCGCCAATGCCGACGATGCCCAGCGCAACTTCCTCGCCAATGGCGGCCCGCAGAATGACCCGCTGAATCTGGACCCGGACGGCGACGGCTTTGCCTGCCGCTGGTCGCCCGAGGCCTACCGCGCGCTGAAACTGAATTAAATCAGCCCGATACGCCCTGCGCCGTCCATAAGCGTGGAGGCAATCAGGTGCCCGTTGGCGCACAGT